>CAVIOJ010000173.1:0-8317 GCA_963644225.1 Lachnospiraceae bacterium
CAAGTAATATACTCCAAATCATCAATTTATAAACGTCAAAAACCGCTCGACCAAATCTTTAGCCGAGCGGTTTTTTAATTTGTAAAAGCATCTACATACGAAATGGAGTCTGTACCCCTTCCTCTATGATTTCTCCTGTTTTTTGATTGATTTGAACCTTACGTATCTCTTCTGGGGCTTGTCCCTCTTCTACCCACAACATCAAAGCACGCATACCATCTGACTCTGTCAATCCAGGGCCATTCCCCCAACAGTTGCCATGATTGTCTCCTGGTGTAATATAGGCACGAAGAAAGCCATCCAAGGCATCCCATCCGCCAAAAAAATCCTTCAGTTTCTTAAGATAATCAAGAGTTCCATCCACAGGAATCAATGGATCATCTAAACCATGATCAATCATCAGTTTTCCACCTTTATTGGCAAATGCTAAAAGATTTGGATTGTCTCCTAAGTTATCCGAAAATTTTTCAAGGCCCAAATCATATAACTTTTCATACTGATTTCTGGTCATATTTCGAAAATCATCATCGGGCTGATTGGTGATCCACTTTAAGTAAATTGGACCAAGCAAAAAAGGTTTTACCCTGTGTCCAAAAAGAGGATAATAATAGGTACCAATCGGAATTACACGCTGCCAGTTCTGTACTCCTGGACGAAATCCATACCACATCTGCTCTCCATTTGCTCTTCGCGGGCCATCCAGAATTTCTTTCATAACCTCGGCATCCAACTCCGTAATAATACCGCCCTTGGTTTTTGTTCCCACATATGCATATGGATCAAACTCCTTGCATTTATTCAAATGAAAATATGCATCTTTCCCACCATTTTCCTGCCAAACGGCCTCCAAATAAAATCTATTCTTTTTTGCACTAAGGAAATGATGGTTCTCATTCATAACAACTTCCGGCCAATAGCCCCCCATCAAAAACTTGTGCCAGTTAATTGCGGGACAAGAGGCCCACACTCCATCATAATCATCCGGATAATTTTGTACCTCCATCAGGCTCTGTCTGCCACCGCCAGATCCACCATTCATGTAGGAATATCGAATTGGTCGATTATGTAAAATTTCTGTGACAGCTTTTCCAAAAACTGTCATATTGTGAGTGCTTCGTAAGCGCCAGTTTTCATACAAATCCCGCTGCAATTCGCCTGTCTTTGCATCAATAGTAAAATCATTCCAGCCTTCGATATTTCCAGCATACATTGTCGCTGCAGTAAAACCATTCATCACAGCAAAAGGAACCGTCCAGCCTCTTTGAGTATTATTAGGTCTAGTAAGGTATCCTCTGCCACCTATCCCTGTTCCGCCTCCAGCAGTCCCGGCAAATCTGTCATTCCATGCCAAAGGACTCCATACTATAAGTTGTTCTTCAAATTTGCCTGTCTGATGAAAAATTTCCACTTCATAATAAGGCGGCAAACCCTCAATCGGTTTGCCGCCGCCAAAGAACTTTTCTATCAGACTCACCTTTGCTTGATATTTCCCAGAAGAATTTAGAGTTACGTGAATCTGTCCAAATCTCTCATCTGGAAATCTTTGTTCTAATTCCTTTCGCAGATAAGACTCAGTTGCTCTTTTTTCGATTCCTTCTGTAATCTCTAATTGGGAAATATCAAAAAATTGGATATTGTCTTTTTCTAACATTTCACATTCCTTTACTTTTCATTCTTGTCGAAATAAGCTGTAACGCCCGGAGCGTATTTTCCTTCTTCCAAATCTTTTTGAATATCATCATAGAACTTATCCAAATCATACATCGCAACTGCTGCGATGGCAACAAATTCCAACACAATCGGAATGTAAATATAAATAGCCTTAAATCCCATGATTGCGCTTGCAGGCTGTGTTGCTAATCCTGCCACATATCCGGTAGCTGACATGATTGCTCCCATGGCAATAGTTCCCAAGCTATTTCCCACTTTATTGCAGAAGGAATTCGCCGCATTACCCATACCGATCATGCTAAATCCGTTCTTCCACTCTCCATAAGTCAATGTATCCTGAATAACAGAAGCAAAAGCACATCCTGCAATACCATAACCGATACCAGCCATAACACCACCGATGAGAATCGTCATCTTGCTAATGTTGATTGCCATAACAACGCCGCCGCCTACACGAATGGCAAGTCCAAGCAATACTGCATTTCGTTTTCCCATCTTACGGAGAAGTACAAAGCCAAGTAACATAGCAAGAAGCATTGCAATAGCATTAATAGATGAAGACACCTGATAAAACTCTACATCGTTTAATACATATGTGCAAATCAATGATGCAACCGTTGATTCCAATCCCATCAAAAAGTTAATAACCAGACAGCAGACCAAATTAATTATCCAATATTTGTTTGTAAAGAGTGCCTTCATGGTAAGTAAGAAAGGAACATTGAGAGATTTCTCATTTGCTTTTTTCTTCTCATCCTCACTTTCCTCCATGGTCTGTGTATTTTCTAAAACGCGTTCTCTTGTTCCAAATACAAGAATCAGTTCACTGACTACATAAATAATCATGTAAATTGCTACAACAACCAACCAGCCTCGACGATCTCCATATGCCGAATAATTTACGTCTCCACTGAACTTATGCAAAAGGGTAATAATAGTTGCATTTCCTAAAACAGATACAATAACAGCTCCCATCATCTGTAAACCTGCATTCATTCCACGGGTCTTCTGATCTGTTGTAATAAGACCATTTAACGTCATATAGGCTACATATACCATGGTATAGCAAACTGTAGATGCTAGATTGTAAGTAATAAACATATAAACAGCCTGCGCTACTTTTCCCATATTCATTGGCATCAAATAAATAGAAAATACTGCTGCTATGGTAAACGGAATCATACGAAGTAGCCATATTCTGGCTTTTCCCATCTTATGATGAGTATTATCCAAAATTCTTCCTGCCACAAGATCTGACAAACCATCAAGCAACTTAGAAACGCCAATAACAGAAGAAGCTAAAAGTGGATCTACTTTCATGATTTCTGTATAAAAGATCAAAATAAATCCCGCAGTAAAAATATTGACTGCACTAGAGCCAAATGCTCCGCCAAAACCGTAGGCAAATTTCTCTCCCATCCCAATTTTTGCATTTGGCGACATATCTCGTTCTCTTTTCTTCATATCACACTCTCCATTCCATCTTACGTATCTCAAATCTCCTTATCAAAGTACGTAGGATATATATTTATTTTTACTTATATTACTTCAAAACATGTAATCTTTTTCATGGCATCTTGTTTTATTTTCATACAATCTTGCTTTTTCACAATTCCATGATATGATAAAAATAAAATCTCAAAAGAAAGGGAAATTGTCATGGAAAATATATTCCCTAACATTCATTTTCTCACAATCGAATCACAACGTCGCCTCTCATCAAAGCACATCAGTGCAGATCATTTATCCGTCGATGTAAACAAAGATGCCGTGCGTGATACCAATTTTTGCATATCAGGAAGTGTTGACGCATTTCAGCGTCCGCCTATTTCCGACTTTGCTCAAAAAAATCTATTTTATATGCAGGATTTTGACATTTTTCATTATCAATTCGGCTCCTTTACCGAGCGTTTTGGTTTCGATTCCTTTTTGTTACTTTATACCTATGGTGGAAGTGGAACCCTGACCTATGAAGGCAAGACTTATCTCTTAGAGCCGGGCGACGGATTTTTTATCAACTGCATGGACTACCATCTTTATCAGGTAAAAGACAAGTATTGGGACACCGGTGTTCTCCACATCAATGGGAATCTCATGCCGGACTTTTATAAATTGTATCACGAACACAATGGACCAGTATTTCATGAAGAGCCAAATGGCAAACTTCACCATGATTTATATAAATTGCTTAAAACCTATCAAGATCCCCAATACTACCGTGATTGGCAGGCCTCCGCTTGCATTGACAGGCTGCTAAATCATCTACTGACCCTCTCACAACAAAATATAGTTCTAAATGACACACCAGACAATATTCGCTACCTGGTCAAATATATTGAAAGCAATTTTTCACAACCTTTAACTTTGGATTATCTGGCGGAATTTGCCAACACAAGCAAGTTTTATCTATCAAGAGAGTTTAAAAAATACACTGGCTTTTCTCCCAACGAATATATTATCTCCTTGCGTGTTGAAAAGGCCAAATCTTTGTTGGAAAATTCTGAACTACCTATTTATGTCATAGCCCACGAAACTGGTATACACGATATCAATAATTTTACCAATCTCTTTAAAAAAAGGGTGGGCATGACGCCAACGCAGTATCGGAAAAACCTGTAAAGGTTAATGTATGCTCAAAACTCCCCCTCACCTCATATGTGCTATCGCTTCGCTATACTCAGCACATATGAGGTGAGGGGGAGTTTTGTTTTACTCTAACACAAAGTAAAAGGGTGTTTTTGATCTAAGCCCTCTTACTGCTCCTGGTGTAGGACTTTTTGAATATCCCAAAATGTCATTGCAATTATGCAGATAATACACATCACAATTGGCACACCATAAATCAAGATGGTTTCAGCCCTGGCAACAGATGCAGGCTGTACATCAAGGGATCCACTGTAATGTCCTAAAGCAAGTCCCCAGCCTAGGAATGCAGATGCAAGTCCAGTTCCTACTTTGATACCAACACTGTTTACCGCTGTAACCATTCCTTCAAAACGCTCTCCAGTCTGAATTTCCAATAGATCAACGATGTCTGGTGCAAAAGTAAAGATACCTGCAACATATGGAGCAAGGCCCAAACCTGTAATTACTGTTGCAACCAAAACCATAGTCAAACTTCTTGCACCAATCAATCCTACGATACAGCCTATGATGTAGAGAACAGATCCGAATATCAAAGTTTTTCTCTTGGTAAATTTTTCAAACATCTTTGGAGCGATGGCAATACCGATAATTGTAGCAACAACACTTACAACCGCTACAATACTATAGAGGTCTGCATTTCCAAGTACATCTCTTGTGAAGTAAACATGTGCTGCCAAAACAAGTCCATTCAAAATATATGTACAGATAAACACAATAATTGAAATATAGAAATACTTGGTGTGAAGCATAGCATGCAATCCCACTTTAATATCTCCCTGTGGTGCTTTTTCTCCATCTTCAGCAATATCTCTCTTTTCTTTTATGGCGAAGAATGTGATAGCCTGTAATACCAGACAAATAATAGAGAAAATAAGTGCTGTTTTTGTCCAAGCTGCCTGTACCTTTGATCCGCCATTTCCATTTAATATAATTGGAGTCAGAATTGATAAAAGTAAACCTGCAAGGAATGCAAAGATACCCCTTACGGAACTAACCTTTGATCTATCATCTGGATCAAGACTAAAACGTGATAGCATAGCGTGATAACTCAAGTTGTTGATAGTATAGAAAATAACTGTCAGAAGGAAATAGGTCACAATCACCCAAACCATTTTCCCACCAGCTGATGCATTACTTGGCACGTTATATACTAAGAGTTGAGTCACAACAAGAGGAATAATACTAGCACCAAACCAAGGCCGGGCTTTTCCCATTTTGGTATGAGTCTTTTCAATTAAAATTCCAAATAACACATCACTAACGCCGTCAAAAAGACGCAAAATCAACATCATGGTTCCAACCATGCCCGCTGCAAGCAGTACACTGTCTGTGTAATACAGTGTCAGCCAAGAAGAACAAAATGTCCATACAAAGTTCGAACCCAAATCTCCTAGTGCATATGCAAGTTTTTCTCCTCCACTTGTTACACCATATGGTCTTTCTTTTTTATTTTTTCCCATAGCAAAAATCTCCTTTCTCTATATTTTTTTCAACTCTGTCACGATATAGTTCCATGCTTCTTTTTTCTCATTTGCACTTCTTCCTTGCTTACGAAACAGTGTCGATATCGCAGAACTCTCCGTCTCCCAAAGTTCCTTCAAGGTGTAGTCTGGCGCATATTGAATCGGAACAGCAGCCACTAAATTGATATCATCCTCAATGGCATGATTAATGATTTCTACCACCTTTGGATTGGAAACTAACTTTCCTATACCGGTAATTACATTCCAACCAAATGGATCGTGGCAGCTTACCTGAATTTCTTTTTTCTGGCTAATATTTCTCGATGAATTACCTACCATAATTTCATAGGTTCCCGGTTCTGTTACAAATTCTTCCAAAGCTGTATGGTAATGTGCCAAATCCTCTTTGGAAAGGGAAATTTCAACTTCTTTTTTCTCACCAGCTGCCAGGTAAACTTTCTTAAATCCCTTTAATTCTTTTTCAGGTTTATCAAAATCAGATTTTGGTGCAGCAACGTATAATTGAACTACTTCTGCGCCATCAAAATTACCTGTATTTTCTACATCAACCTTTACCTTGATTGGTCCTTTTTCTACATCTGTATCCTCTACACGAAGATTTGAAATTTCAAAGTTGGTATAAGAAAGTCCATATCCAAATGGGAAAAGAGGCTCAATCTTTCTGGCATCATACCAACGATAGCCTACATAAATTCCTTCTCCATACCATACTTCCTTATTTTCTCCACCATAGTTTTTATAGGTAGGAGCATCGCTGTATGCTTTTGGCCATGTGTCAGTCAATTTACCAGAAGGATTATACAAGCCAAAGATAGCATCCGTTGTAACCTTGCCTCCAGCCTGGCCAGCAAAGAATGGACAAAGAATGGCATTGCAGTCGTCAATATATTCTGTCAGAGTAATCGGACCTGATGAATTGCAGACAAGAACAATTTTTGCATCTAACTGCTTCGCATCTCTTATAGCATTTTGCAAAGCCACTTTATCCTCTGCATCCATGTCCATGGTTAAACGATCAGCACCTTCCTGGCCATCTGCCCCCACAACAACTACCATCAAATTGCAATCTGCTGCTGGTACTTCATAAGTAACATTTTCATCTCCTAAAAGTTCTACTGCCCGGTCATATGGATTGGTAATAAAACTTGAAGGAACTTTACCGCTTCCCTCAGAATTTGCAGCAAAAGCCTTGGCTCTCTTGCCATAAAAACAAACCTTGCTTCCTTTTTTCTCTACAGGAAGGAGCCCATCATTTTTAAGAAGAATCATGGCTTCTTTTGCTGCATTTTCAACAATTTCTTTTGCTTCATCTAAATCAAAGGTAACTTCCTTTTTCTCCATCATGCCACTTTTTACAATAACTCTCATGATACGACGACAAGAGTCATTCAAGGTATCCTCAGATAAACTTCCATCATTGACGGCATCAATAATACACTGTATACCTCTAGGTCCTGGCATGGTAAGATCTGTTCCTGCAGCAAGGGCTGGAACCTGCTCGTAGGAAGCGCCCCAATCCGAAATGACACATCCTTCAAATCCCCACTCTTCCTTCAAAACATCTGTAAGCAACCACTTATTCATCGCACAGGATTCATCATTAATCTTGTTGTATGCACTCATAACAGTAAGAGCACCTGCATCAACACAAGCCTTAAATCCCGGTAGATAAATCTCCCGAAGTGCACGCATAGGAATCTTTTCATTGATCTTCAATCGATCTTTTTCCTGAGAGTTTGCTGCAAAATGTTTCGGATCTGCAATAATCCCCTCATCCTGAATGCCACGAACAACAGCCTCAGCTATCCGACTGACCAGATAAGGATCTTCCGAATAACTTTCTGTCAGTCTTCCACACAAAGGGTCTCTATGAATATTGATATTCGGTGATAAAATCAAATCCACACCATATTTGACAAATTCCTTTGCTACTGTCTTCGCGCAATTATTTGCCACCTCTGGATTCCAGGTACTAGCCTGTGAAACTCCTGTTGGATAACTAATGACATCATGAGTTTTTGGCATGGAAATTCCAGCCTCGGCTGCCTCTTTTGCCTTTTTTTGCATTTCACCTACAGTGACAAGCAAGCCTCCCATGGTTCCAAAAGTCTCACGATCAAAACTTTCTCCTTTGGATTTTTTTTCAGCTTCCAAGGCACGATAAGTCTTTTCAACAGTATACTGAAAAATATTCAGACCATTGCAGCAATCACTGGTCCAAATAGCAGGAATACCATATTCTTCCATAGCAATAGAACTCATTGGTGAGCCACCAATGACTAAAGTTGCTTTTTCTTCCAAAGACATCTCCTGCAAGATATCCTCGATGGATTCCAAATCTTTTAACTTTGTCCCCATTTTATCCCTCCATTTTCTTATCATCGGCCAATGATTTTTTCTGACTACATTATGACTTGAAAATGGAATATGAAATATCATATAATTGATACCGATATTGCTTTTTTGATAATAAAAGGGGTAAAAATGGAAAAAGAGAAAATCACACTCAGCAAGCA
>CAVIOJ010000174.1:0-2364 GCA_963644225.1 Lachnospiraceae bacterium
TGGTAAGTCCATTGGCCGGGGCTGTAGGGCCAGCCAGTTCTCGATCCTTTCCTTCGAGAATCTCCTTTACATCCTCGGGCTTTTTGATTCCTGCCCCCACCTGAAGCAGAGTTCCCGCGATAATGCGAACCATATTATATAAAAATCCATTGCCGCGAATGCGAATGGAAATCATATCGCCCTCTTTTGTAACCTGGATATCATAAATACGTCTCACAAAAGTGTTGGTCTGCGCATGCACCGATGAAAAAGAAGAAAAATCATGCTCCCCAACCAGATAAGCCGCCCCCTGCTGCATAGCCTCTACATCCAAGGGATAGTGGTAAAAATAAGAGGTCCTTCTCTCTAAGGGTTTTCGCATCTTGCAATTTAAAATGCGATACTCATAAGTTTTTATACTTTTTGAAAAGCGAGGATGAAAATCCTCATCCGCCTCAGACGATTCCTGGACCACGATATCTTCCGGCAGACGGGTATTTAACGCATAGGCAATCTTTTCCGCCGGCATCCTGGTAGATGTCTCAAAGAGACAGACATTGCCGAGAGAATGTACACCGGCATCCGTCCTGCTGGCTCCAGTGACTTTTATGGGTTCGCCAAAAAGTTCTGTCAAAGTCTTATTTAACACTTCTTCTATTGTGATTCCGTTGGGCTGAATCTGCCAGCCACAGTAATTGGTGCCCTCGTAGGCAACTGTCATTTTAACCCGCATACGACACCTCTAAAAAATCGCCTTTAGGACAAGCAAAAGAACGAAATATCCTATCACAATAACATAAGCAATGTGGTCAATTTTTTCATAGCGAAGTGGCTTCATCTTGGTTCTGCCGTCTCCACCCACATAGCATCTGGCTTCCATGGCAAGGGCCAGGTCATTGGCTCTTCGGAAAGCAGACACAAAAAGAGGAACCAGAAGTGGAACCATATTTTTAGCTTTTTTAACAAGTCCGCCCGATTCAAAGTCAGCTCCTCTTGCCATCTGAGCCTTCATAATCTTGTCCGTCTCCTCGATAAGAATCGGGATAAAGCGCAGGGCAATGGACATCATCATGGAAATCTCATGGACGGGTACTGATATCTTTTCTAAAGGCTTTAAGGCTTTTTCCAGGCCATCCGTCAACTGATTCGGTGTGGTGGTAAGTGTCATCACCGATGAACCGAGAATCAGATAAATCATACGCACGGTCATAAGAATGGCATTTTTTAGGCCTTCTTTGGTAATGTGTATGATTCCAAAGCTCCACAAGTCTCGCCCCGGTGTCAAAAACAGGTTGAAGGCCGCCGCCACCAAAAGTAGAACTACAATGGCCTTTAAGCCTCTTACCATAAAGGAAAATGGCACTTTTGAAATATGAATCACCCAGGCCAAAAACAAAGTCATGACCACAAATCCTACGATACCATCAAAAGAAAAAACTCCAATGATAAAAAGTAGCGTGCCAAAAAGCTTGGTTCTAGGGTCTAGGGCATGAATCTTTGAATCCGCCGGATAATATTGTCCTAATGTAATATCTCTTAACATAATCTCTATCCTATGTAGCGCAAAATAGCCTCTTTTGCCTCATCAACCGTAGTGGCTTCCGTAGAGACATCCATTCCACGCTGCCGCATTTCGTGCATCAGATAAGTTACCTGGGGAGCGGCAAGTCCGATTTTTTCCAATTCCTGATAATGATGGAAGACTTCTCTTGGAGTGTCATCATAGGCCACATGGCCCCCGTCCATCACGATGATACGGTCCACGTATTTTGCCACATCCTCCATGCTATGGGAAACCAAGATGACGGTAATCCCGTATCTGGCATGCATATCAGAAATCAAATCCAAAATCTCGTCTCGTCCTCTCGGGTCAAGCCCCGCCGTAGGCTCATCTAGTATAAGAACCTGTGGTTTCATGGCAAGAACGCCGGCGATAGCCACGCGACGCTTTTGTCCACCGGAAAGTTCAAAAGGGGAGACCTCAAAATATTTCTCAGCAAGGCCCACATTTTGCAGAGCCTCATATGCTCGCAAAATCGTTTCCTTTTCCGGAAGGCCCTGGTTCTTCGGTCCAAAACATACATCCTTGAAGACAGTTTCCTCAAAGAGCTGGTGCTCCGGATACTGGAAAACCATCCCCACCTGCATGCGCAAGTCCCGCAGCTGGTAGTCCTCGTCGTAGATATCCTGACCGTTAAAATAAATGGTTCCCTCTGTGGCCTTGATCAAGCCATTGAGATGCTGAATCAGGGTGGATTTGCCGGAACCGGTGTGACCGATAATTCCGATAAATTCTCCATCCTTGATGGTCAGATTCACATCATCTAGGGCCGTGATTTCATATGCTGTTTTTTCACTATATCTATAAGTTACATGATCTAATAT
>CAVIOJ010000175.1:0-3003 GCA_963644225.1 Lachnospiraceae bacterium
ATTTTGCAGATGTGTGCAGAGAGTACCTTTTGCTTCTAAATCAAGTGGGCAAGTTGCCGATTCGTTTGGCAAAAATTGGTACTTGGGTTGGAAAAGAAGGCGGCATAGATATCATTGGGCAAAATAGCGCCAGAGAAAATATTGTAGGTCTTTGTAATTGGAAGGAAGAAAAGTTTTCTTATACGGACTATGAAGAACTTTTGGTGCAGATGAAAAAGGCAAAAATCAAGGCGGAGATGATCTTTTTATTCTCGGCAAAAGATTTTGATGAAAAACTAAAAGAACTTGCTAAGCAGGAACAAAAGATAGTTCTTGTAGATATGACGGAGTTGTAATTTTTATGGGGAAATCCTTATTTATAGCGGAAAAACCAAGCGTTGGCCAGCAGTTTGCGGCGGCTCTTGGTGAGAATTTGAGCAGAAAAGACGGCTATCTCGAGGGAGAGAACATGGTGGTAACCTGGTGCGTGGGTCATTTGGTTACCATGAGTTATCCAGAGGTATATGATGAAAAATATAAAAGGTGGCGCCTAGAAGATTTACCTTTTATTCCAAAAGAGTACAAATATGAGGTGATCAAGTCCAGTGCGAAGCAGTATGGAATTGTATCGGGACTTATGAAGCGAGATGATGTGGAAACCATCTATGTCTGTACTGACTCTGGACGAGAAGGAGAATACATTTATCGTCTGGTGGAACAGATGGCAGGAATAGAGGGAAAGACCCGCAAACGTGTCTGGATTGATTCGCAGACAGAGGAGGAGATCAGGCGTGGTGTCAGGGAGGCAAAGGATTTAGACGCCTACGATAATTTGTCGGATTCGGCCTATCTTCGTGCCAAGGAAGACTATCTCATGGGAATCAATTTTTCTCGTATTTTATCCATTCGCTATGGCAATTCCATGGCTTCTTTTTTGGGAGAAAAATATTGTTCCATTGCGGCGGGCCGTGTTATGACATGTGTCCTGGGGATGATCGTTCGAAGAGAGCGGGAGATTCGAGATTTTGAAAAGACACCTTTTTATAGAGTCCTTGCAGGTGTAGATGTGGCGGGAGCCAATCTTTCCATGGAGTGGAAGGCGGTAGTGGGATCTCGCTATGAGAATTCACCCCTTTTATACAAGGAAAATGGTTTCAAAAAAGAAGAAGATGCCATCGGCCTGATGGAAGAAATCTTTGGCTTAGAAAAAGGCAGTGGAGTCCTTGATGATGAAAAAAGAATGATGGGCGCATCTCTTGGAACCATTGAAAAAATCGAAAAGAAAAAGGAAAAAAAGAATCCTCCACTTTTATATAATTTGGCGGAGCTGCAAAATGACTGTTCCAAGTTTTTTAAAATCAGTCCTGACGAAACTCTTGCTGTAATTCAGGAACTCTACGAGAAAAAATTGGTTACATATCCCAGAACGGATGCCAGGGTCTTATCTACGGCTGTGGCCAAGGAGATTACCAAAAACATCAAGGGACTTTTGGCTATTCCGGGCGTAAAGCCTTATGCCGAGACGATTTTAGAAAACAAATACTACGCAGGAATTGAAAAAAGTCGTTATGTAAATGATAAGCAAATTACCGACCATTATGCCATCATTCCTACGGGTCAGGGTTTGGGCGCACTCAAGGGATTAAATCAGCGCTCGGTACATATATACGAGGCAATCGTTCGTAGATTTTTGGCGATTTTTTATCCGGCTGCGGAATATGAAAAGCTAAATCTTACCATAAAATCAGGCGGAGAATTCTTTTTTGCCTCTGAAAAATATCTGAAGGTGCCAGGCTATCTTCAGGTGATGGAGTACTCTTTTAGAAAGAAAAAGTCGGCAGATGCATCAGCGGATGCAAAATCATCAAATGGGGACAAGGCCACATCTTCGGGGGAAGCAGATACAGAGGAGAATCCAGAAGAGGATGAAAATGCAGGAATTGACATGGCAGAGTTGGTATCTCACATAAAAAAAGGAGATACGGTAGATATTGGCAATTTACAGATCAAGGAGGGCGAGACTTCGCCGCCAAAGCGCTACAATTCCGGCGCCATGATTCTTGCCATGGAAAATGCAGGACAGCTTATCGAGGATGAGGAACTTCGCTCCCAGATAAAGGGAAGCGGAATCGGAACTTCTGCTACCCGTGCTGAAATTTTGAAAAAATTGGTTGAAAAGAAATATATTTCCCTCAACAAAAAGACCCAGATTTATACACCGACTTTGATGGGAGAGATGATTTTTGATGTGGTCAGCGCATCCATTCCATCCCTTCTAAATCCTGAGTTGACTGCAAGCTGGGAAAAAGGACTTACCTATGTAGCCGAAGGCAAAATTACGGCAGACGAGTATATGGTAAAACTGGAGAATTTTATCAATCAAAAAAGTGCAAGAGTGATTGCCAACAATAACCAGTCAGCCATGATGCAATTTTATAAAAGAGATGCAGCTTTTTATAAAAAGTAAATCTTATTGTAAGAAAGGATAAAAAAGCAATGGAAAAATGTAAGATAGAAAATATGTATGATGTAAGCCAGACTCTAGCTAAACCACTTTTGGAAAGCGTAACTTATCCATGGGAGGCTTTGCCAAAGATTGGAGACTTTATCAAGGAGTTAGGACCAAAACTTGATCCTTTGGTTTTTGAAAAAAGGGGAGAAGATATCTGGATTGCAAAATCTGTTACCATCGCTCCTACGGCTACACTCAATGGACCGCTGATTATCGATGAGGATACAGAAGTTCGACCGGGAGCTTTTATCCGTGGCAATGTTATTGTCGGAAAAAACTGTGTGGTTGGAAATTCTACAGAATTAAAAAACGTGATTTTATTTAATGTGGTACAGGTGCCACATTACAATTATGTGGGAGATTCTGTTTTAGGTTTTCATTCTCATATGGGAGCGGGCTCCATTACATCCAATGTAAAAAGTGACAAGACCTTAGTGGTTGTCAAGGATTCATATGATACAAAAGAAGAGATCGCCACAGGCTTGAAAAAATTTGGCGCCATGCTTGGTGAT
>CAVIOJ010000176.1:0-16604 GCA_963644225.1 Lachnospiraceae bacterium
AATCTCCTCCGACACATCCGCATGGGTCTGGGTGGTAGGATAAGTAAGAAGGGTTTCCACTCCGCCCAAACTCTCCGCATACTTAATCATACGAACTCCGCTTAAAATAGCAAAAGCAGCCTCCTTGGATTTTACACGAAATGTCAGCATAGAGCCAAATCCTCTGGCCTGCTTTTTCATGATTTCATGACCCGGATGATTCTCCAAACCCGGGTAGATAACTGATGTGACAAGTTCCTGCTCCTTTAACCAATTAGCTATCTCAAAAGCATTCTTTTGGGCCTTTTCCATACGAATCCCTAATGTTTTGATACCTCTTTGAATGAGGAAACAATCAAAAGGAGCAAGTCCAGCCCCGGTAGTTTTTATCAAGAAGCGAAGTTTTTCACTGATATCCTCCCTGTTTGTCACCAAAAATCCAGCCAGGGTATCATTGTGCCCTCCCAAAAACTTGGTGCCACTGTGAATCACAATGTCAGCTCCAAGATCCAGAGGATTTTGGAAATAAGGGGACAAAAAAGTATTGTCCACAATAAGGAGCAAATCACGTTCTTTTGTTATTTTTGCAAGAGCCGCAATATCCGTCACATGCATCATAGGATTGGTCGGTGTCTCGATATACAAAGCCTTGGTTTCTGGTCGAATGTAGTCTTCCACCCTCTCCTTATAAAAATCAATGCTGGTGATTTTTACACCATTTTTCGATGTAATATGATCAAAAAGGCGAATGCTGCCGCCGTAGAGATCCGAATCCACGATCAAATGATCGCCCGGATGAAAGATTTCCATCAAGGTTGAGATAGCTGCCATTCCGGTAGTAAATGCTAGGGCATCTATGCCATTTTCCAAAGAAGCAAGTGTCTTTTCCAAATGCTCTCTGGTAGGATTTTGCAGGCGACTGTAATCAAAGCCAGTGCTTTGCCCTACCGCCGGATGGGCATAAGTTGCAGTCTGATAAATCGGATAAGAAATTGCGCCAAAGTGGCTACAGTCTCCCTCCTCCTCTTCTAAGTGTAAACATTTTGTCTCGAATCCTCTTGCCATCGTTTTATACTCTCCTACATTCCGCACAACTTTTATCCAAAAATGTCATAACCCGCTTGCGAGTCCCGTTGTACTTTTTTATCCTTTAATTTTTGAATTAACGGGAGTATATCACACTATTCCTACTGATGCAATAGGAATAGTATAAAATATTTGATAGCCCTAATAAATTTGCCAGCTAAGACCAAAATAAGTAAAAGTGAAGAAATCCCCAAATAAAAACCCCCTCATCAAATTTGATGAGAGGGTTTAAAGCGAAGATTTATAAAGCTTCTTTTATAGCCGAAAGTAATTCGTCATAAGTTTCATATGCAGGCAAATCCGGATTCTCTGCCTTGATAGCATCAGTAGATTTAAACAAAAATCCAGCCTTGCTGGCACGAATCATTCCTAGATCATTGTGACTGTCTCCGGATGCGATAGTCTCATAACCGATAGACTGGAGTGCTTTTACTGTGGAATACTTTGAATTCTCGATTCGCATCTTGAATCCAGTAATCTCACCGTCCCCTGCCACTTCAAGAGAGTTGCAAAAGATGGTAGGATATCCCAATTTTTTCATCAGCGGTCCTGCAAACTGTGTAAACGTATCGCTGATGATGATAACCTGAGTCATCTCACGAAGGGCATCCAAAAATTCCTTTGCTCCAGGGATTGGGTCAATCTTTGCAATGGTATCCTGGATTTCCTTTAATCCGAGTCCATGCTCCTTTAATATACCGATGCGATATTTCATCAATTTATCATAATCCGGCTCATCCCTGGTGGTTCTTTCCAATTCAGGAATCCCCGTCTCCTTGGCAAATGCAATCCATATTTCCGGCACTAAAACGCCTTCTAGGTCTAGACATACAATATTCATTTCATTCTCCTTGGTCGAAAAAATCTGCCGCATTTTCACACGGTGCAGTGTTAGTATATCACATTGTAAAACTTCTGCCTAGCGATCAGAGATTTTTTTCGCTTATTCGCTCTCTTTTCCCTTTAACCACTGAAGTCCAAGAACAATAGCGACTCCGATTATACATGCGATCCAAGAGAAAGTAGACAAGCCCATGGCTGGCTGCGGCGTATCAAGTGTCGTCGGTCCTTTGAATATGGCATAAAAAGATCCAATCATCATACCAATAATCATATAGATTGACTGACTTCTGAATTTGTCCAGGCAAACCTTGATGATTTTTACCACTGTAGCTGCTCCAGTAAGAACTCCCACTCCGAAAAACATCAGACTAGGCACATAAGAAAATTCCATACCAAGGAATCCTCGAACCGCAGTCATGACCGGCATATAGGCGCCAAAGATAAGAAGAAGAGTTGATCCTGAAATCCCCGGCAAAAACATGGCTGAAATAGCGATCATGCCAATGAAGAAGAGCTTGATGCCTGTCCCCAAATGAAATACAGATAAATCCATGCTTCCGCTTCCAATATGTCCATTAGCCCATGAGATCAACACAACAAGTGCAATTCCAATAAAAAGAAATAAAATTCCTTTTTTCACATCAGAAACTGTCTCTTTTTCCTCCATAATAACCAGAGGAATCGATGCTGCAATAAAGCCAATAAATAAAGAGCTGACAATATAAATGTGACTTTCAAACAAGCTGGTAAGTACAAGTACTGCGCCGCAAAAACCAATTACCCAGCCAAGTCCCAACTTTATCAAAAAGCTGAGAGCTTTCTTTTTTTCTTCCATATTGCCATAGACAAAATCATGGATAGAGCCGATGAAGTCATCATAAAATCCCATGATAAAAGCTATTGTTCCACCAGACACACCTGGGACGCTGTCGGCTAAGGCCATGCAAAATCCGTGAAACATATTTTTTAATAATTTCATTTTTTTACCTTTCTATGCTAACTTTTGTTCCATTTTGTCTATCTACTGCGCATCCGCTTTTTCAAATTCTGCCGCCACATCCTCTAAGAGTTTACGAATCTTTAGATGCTGTGGACAGGCTACTTCACATCTGCCACATCTTATGCAGTCAGAAGCCTTGTTGCCATTTGATGTATGCACACCATAATAATAGTCCGCATTCCAATCGTGATGGATCTGCTTGGAATTCATGGTTGCAAACAAATCAGGAATCTTGATCTTTTTCGGGCAACCAGCCACGCAATAGCTACACGCTGTACATGGTATCAGATTTTGTCCGTGAAAGATAGCCTGAACTTTTGCAATGGCTGCTTTTTCTGCATCATCGAGAGGCCTAAACTCCTTCATAAAGCTCAGATTGTCCTTCATCTGGTTCAAATCACTCATACCAGAAAGCACCATCTCCATGCCCTCAAAACCTGCGGCAAAACGAATTGCATAACTGGCCGGTGAGCCTCCATGTAAATCATCAATCACCTTTTTAGCCTCTGCTGGAAGGTTTACCAGATTGCCACCTTTTACCGGCTCCATCACTAAAACTGGCTTGCCATGGCGTCTGCAAACATCATAGCATCCCTTGCTCTGTACCGCCGGATCATCATAATCCACATAATTGAACTGAATCTGTACTACCTCAATTTGTGGATACTCGGTCAAAATTGCATCTAACACTTCCGGCTTATCATGAAAGGAAATTCCCACATGGCGCACTTTTCCCTCTTCTTTTAGAGCAAATGCAGTCTCGTATGCTCTGTTCTTTTTGAAATACTCGAAAATCTCCGCATTTTGCGCGTGCATCAGATAATAATCAAAATAGGAAACACCGCAGTCTAAGAGCTGTTGCTCGAAAAATGGGCGGATATCCTCCTCTGATTTAAAATAAAAATTAGTCAATTTATTGGTCAAAATAAACTCGCTTCTATCATGACGATCGCTAAGGCAAGTTTTTATTGCTTTTTCAGATCTTCCATCCAAATAGCCATGAGCCGTATCGAAATAGTTGAAGCCCTCAGCCAAAAACAAGTCCACCATCTGCTTGGTCTGTTCAATGTCAACCTCACCATCTTTCATAGGAAGTCGCATACAGCCAAATCCAAAATTTTTCTTTACTCCATCCATTGTTTCTACTCCTTTATCATTAACTTATGTGTGTACCCTATCTTTATTCTAACATGCAAAGCCAAGGTGCCGTCAATCCCCCATTTGTAGAGTTACTTACCATCTATAATCATAGGGGTTTTATAAACATTCATAAAGTGTGACGTTTGTAGTTGAAGTGCTCTACATAAAGAAGACACAGGGTGATTTTTAGCTGGCAATAAAAAATATAATACCCCCTCGTCTGAGGGGGTATATATCTTAATGGATAAATTTTGCTTCCGACATTTTCTACAGGCGATGCAACCAGAAAGGGCTTTATTTCCGATCCAAAATACATCCGTATCCACACCATTTTCATTTAGGGCCTTTGATACCTCACAGAGTGCTGTGTAGGTACAGCCTTCTTTATGGGGACTTCCGTTTACCAATAGAACTTTCATTCAGGGATCCTTCTTTCTAATTGATTTCTAAGGACTTAGCCCAACTCTGCACATCCGCATCGGATGCTACAGAACTGAATCTTTGTCCATCCTGCCAGCTGCCACTTCCTGCCATCTCCTCTAAGAGATCGCCACTACGACCTAACCCGGAAGATGCTGAAGTACAGAAAGGTATCACCGTTTTGTACTGCCTGATGCTGAATAATATGCCACCATAGTACAGGTTGCCAAAATCCCTAATATTCTCTTTGCTTTCATATCTATTGACCTATCCTTTTTACCAGTTTTTCTTTTCCTTAGAAGAGTCGTGGTTATTCTTTCTCTCCTCGACCATCTGCACAAACCATTCCACCATCTTTGGATCCTGATGTGAGAAGAAAGAACTCTCTGCCTTATCCAGATCTGCGATCTGTTTCATATCTTCATCTGAAAGTTTAAAGTCAAATACGTTAAAGTTTTCTTCCATTCTTTCCACATGGGTTGACTTCGGGATTACGACCACGCCTCTTTGTATATGCCAGCGGAGCATAACCTGTGCCGGTGTCTTGCCATACTTTTGTCCAATCTCTGCAATGACAGGGTTATCAAATATACCTCCTCTGCCCTCGCCAAATGGTGCCCATGCTTCCAACTGGATGTCATACTTACCCGCATATTCCTTCATTTCTTTCTGCTGGTTAAAGATATGCGTCTCCACCTGGTTGACCATCGGCTTGATGCGGTTGAAGGCTGCAAAATCAATCATTCGATCCACATAGAAATTGGAGATACCAATGGCTCTGATCTTTCCTTCATCGTAAAGATCTTCCAAGGCACGATAGGCTCCATAGGCATCTGCGAATGGCTGGTGCAAAAGCACAAGATCCAGATAATTTGTTTTCAACTTTTTCATGGATTCCAGGACGGACTTCTTTGCCTCCTCATATCCATAATGTTCGATCCATACCTTTGTTGTGAGAAAGATCTCCTCTCTTGGAATGCCTGACTTTTCAATCGCATTTCCTACTTCTTCCTCATTAAAATAACTCTGTGCGGTATCGATCGCGCGGTATCCGACTTTTAAGGCGTCTAATACACATCGCTCACATTCCTCTTTTGTCACCTGATAGACACCATAGCCTAAGATCGGCATTTTGACACCGTTATTTAAAGTTACATATTCCATCGTTCTTTCCTCCTTATACTATGTTTTCTTGATGCTCGTATTATAAAAAAACAAGACTTCGCTTTGAAGTCTCGTTTTGTTATGCTGTATAAACCTTGGGGTTATATCTTAAAAGAATTTATTGTTCATCTTTGACCTCTTGGATTGCCTTGATCAAGCGTTTTACCTTACCTGACGGTGTTTTGGAGTGCAAAATACCAAAGGTCATACTCCGATTTTGCACAAACTCGTCCAAGTGATTTTTGTATAGTTTTGTGCCGGTAAACCATGTATGGAACTTTTCAGAACCTTTAGCAAGACAAAATGATGCTAATAATAGAAAGGGTGTTGTGGACTAACAAGTGGAAATTTTTCTCTTAATACATTGTCTATTCCCTTATTTTGAGATATATTATAAGGGAATAGATGAGAGGTAAAGGGAATGAGAGACTTTAATTATTCTGAAATTAAAAATCAAAAGTGGGACTCTGATATTCTTGGATTAATTGCTGCCATATATAAGGAAGCAGGAAAACAAGAGATGTACCTGAAGCAAAAGCCACAGGAACTAGAAAAGCTTGTGGAAATAGCAAAAATACAAAGCACCGAGGCATCTAATGCCATTGAAGGCATTATTACTACAAGCACCCGTATCAAACAGCTTGTAGAAGAAAAGACAACACCAAAAAATCGTGATGAACAGGAAATTGCAGGTTATCGCGATGTGCTTAATATTATCCACGAAAGTTTTGATGTTATTCCTATTTCTCAAAACTACATCCTGCAACTTCACAAGATTTTATATAGCCATATGAATAATCCTATGGGAGGCAAAACGAAAAGTGTACAAAACTATATAAGTGCAACATATCCGGATGGGCATGTACAAACATTATTTACCCCTCTTTCCCCTTTTGAAACACCGAAAGCCTTGGATAAAATCTGCGTGGAGTATAATCGTGTGATTGGAAATATGGAAGTAGAACCACTGATTGCTATTCCTATCTTCATTCATGATTTTTTGTGTATCCATCCCTTTAATGATGGTAATGGCAGAATGAGTCGTCTGCTCACAACATTACTTCTATATAGAAATGGCTTTTATGTCGGAAAATATATTTCTCTTGAAGCAAAAATTGCCAAGAATAAAGATCTATATTACAATGCACTTTCTCAGGCACAAAACGGATGGCATGAGGGTACTGAGGATGTAGTGCCTTTTATTAAATATTGGCTTGGAACCATTCTTGCAGCCTACAAAGATTTTGAGGACCGTTTTTCCCTCATTGAAACGAAACTGCCTGCTCTTGAAATGGTAAGACAAGCAAGCATGTATAAAATAGGTCGTTTCAATAAACAAGATATTCGGGAACTTTGCCCTACCCTTAGCAACAGTTCCATAGAAAAAGCGTTTAGAGATCTTATTGCATTAGGAGAAATAAAAAAAGAAGGCAAGGGTAAAGGAACCTGTTATTACAGATTAAAGTAATTCCTTTAAAAATTTGTTACCTGCTTTTGACACTATTCCAATAGCATTTGTCTGTTCAATCCATTTTCCTTGCCTGTATAGTTCGACTGCCTTTCGTTTGAATTCGTAACTGTAACGCATAAATATACCCCTTTCACTGGATGTCCAGTAAAAGGGGTACATATCAAATTGCACACGGTCAAAATCTGGATTATAAAGTTTTACCCATAATCCCAAAAATTCTATCACATCCCGATTTCGCATCCAATTTTGAATAACCGCAGTTGGTTCGCCACTTTTATACTTTGCAATGTCCGTCAATGAAATAAATTCTTTCTTTCAAATATTCTTCTGTAATTTCAATTACTGCAATTTCTTTCTTGTTTTCTTCTGCCATGAATTTTCTTTCTTGTTTTGCGGTCACAAACTGTGACCACAAACTTTTTCCGCTTCATATTTGCGGTACAAAAAATCCACCGCAAAATCCATACAATCATTTTTACAACACTATGAAAATGACCTACTCATCATTCTCTACTTTCCGCACCTTGTCATAATACGCTTTATACCTATAAATCGTCCTCTCACTGACATTGTTCCGCTTCGCAATTTCCACCATTGTCATACCGCTCTCATACCCAGCGACAAAATCATCGTAGATTGCCATCCATTTGGCGTTATGTTTCTGTCGTCCGCTCATCTTCCGATTTTTGTAATACTCCAATTCCTCTCGAAGTTTTGCATTCTCTTTTTCCAACTCCTCGACTCTTTTTAATGCGTCTTCAAGTGTTACAATTTTTTTCATCTCGTCCCTCCATTTATGACATTTTCACTTTGACCGTATTATAAATGATAGTATATGGTTGGTCAATCTGATTTTGTCATGTTGTCACAGTAACTCTGATTAGCATACATTCCTATATCCGACTATATAAAAACAGGTGACGTACAAAACTTCATACGCCACCTGCTCACTTTAAATTTGTTAATTTATTTTTCTCAACTATATACTGAAATTCTATAATCCATCATCTAACATTGCTCAAGTCTCATGCTCTTTCCAGCAAGCACACATTCTCCACATGCATAGAATGGCAAAACTGATCAACCGGCCGCACATGGCGAATCTCATATCCGTTTTCCTGCAAGTATTTCAGGTCTCTTGCCAATGTGGCAGAATCGCAGCTGACATAAACGATCCGCTTTGGTGCCATGGCGACCATGGTTTCCAAGCACTTCTCATCACAACCCTTGCGCGGCGGATCCACTACGATTACATCTGGATGCAGTCCCTCATCACCATCACCAGCATGCTCTTCTACCCAAGCTGGAAGCACTTCCTCCGCCTTTCCCACATAAAAGGTGGCATTGTCGATTTGATTATTCTTAGCATTTTCTCTGGCATCCGCAATGGCTTCCGGCACAATTTCCACACCATATACATGTTTTGCCGCCTGTGCCAAAAAGAGGGAAATGGTTCCGATTCCACAATAAAGATCCCAGACAATCTCATTGCCAGTCAATCCCGCATACTCCAAAGCAAGACTATACAATTTCTCCGTCTGCACCGGATTTACCTGATAAAAAGACTTTGGCGATATGGAAAAAGTCACGCTCTCTTTTGCAGGGATAAATTCTCCAGGATTTGTCTCTTTGACGCGATGGATGGTATCAGTAATACACATCTCTCCCCACAAAAGGCCGACCTTATCCCCTAGAATCCTGTTAGTTCTCTCCTTATTCACATTGTAAGTAATGCT
The DNA here is from genome assembly GCA_963644225.1 of Lachnospiraceae bacterium. Taxonomy (GTDB): domain Bacteria; phylum Bacillota; class Clostridia; order Lachnospirales; family Lachnospiraceae; genus Pararoseburia. The sequence continues at coordinate 8,840 of CAVIOJ010000176.1, forward strand.
TGTCATACCAGCTATTTCAGATAATTTTTCCACCAAATAATCCGCTTGTGGCAGACTATCTCCATTGATGATCAGACAAACCATGACTTGTCCACTGGTAAAACCTTTTCGTATCAGAACGTGGCGAATCAAACCCTTTCCTGTGCTTTCATCATAAGGTCTGATTTTAAATTTTTGCATATAGTCCCTGATGACAGACAAAATTTCGGCATTTTCACTGACCCCAAGCAAGCAATCATCAATGGGAATCACCTGATGACTTCTGGCGGCAAAAAAGCCAAAAACAATATTGCCGTCTTTATCGTAGCCACATGGAAACTGAGCCTTATTGCGATAGCGAAAAGGCTCCTGCATTCCCACAATTGGTTCCATGACTTCATCGATGAATTCTTCAGAAAATCCCCCAATACGCACCAGATTATTTTTTACCTTGTTTTGCTTTAAAACAAGTTGTTCATCGTAACGCAAATTTTGAATCTGACATCCGCCGCACTGTCTGGCGATTTTGCAAGGTGCGTCCACTCTCTTTTTTGATGGGCAAATTATTTCAACAAGGCGGGCGTAGCCATAGCCTTTTTTTAGCTTAGTTACGCCCGCAATAATCTCATCACCTACTATGGCATCCTTGACAAAAAAAGTCATGCCATCGTATTTGCCTATTCCTTCCCCGTTTACGCCCATATCTGTAATCACAAGGGAAAAGGTATCATTTTTTTTCATATCAATCCTCGATACCAGTACAACATTTCATACGAACTAGTCTGTTGTACTTGTTCTTCTAATATTTGAATCAAACAAGCGGTTAAATCCCTGCCATTTTAGATCTCCATCCGCAACTCCGTCTAGAGCTTCTGTCATGGTCTCCATCTTGGCATCGATATTGTCCGCAAAACTCAAAGCTACAGCCTCTGCAAGAGCTGGTTTTTTCGGCGAACCGAACTCCAATTCTCCGTGATGGGCCAAGATACAGTGAATCAACTCTCTGGCTTTTACCTGTGGAAAATCAGGAATTGTGTTGATACGCTCCTGTACTTTTGCAGCTCCAATCATAATATGGCCTAAAAGCTGTCCTTCATCCGTATAATCATTTTGTGGGAATGGAGAAAGTTCATCCAATTTTCCTATATCGTGAAAAATCGCAGCTGTAAGCAAGAGATCGCGATTCAAAATCGGATACGATTTGGCAAAATAATCACAGTTTTTTGCCACATTCAAAGTATGTTCTAACAAGCCACCCACATAGCCATGGTGAACGCTTTTAGCTGCCGAATGAAATTTGAAACGTTTTTCAAAATCTGCGTCTGCAAAAAAGCTGTTCAAAAGTGTCTTCATGTACGGCGCCTGAATACTTTCAATGAGTTCTTTCAGTTCCTGATACATCTCATCCACATCGCGCTTTGAACAAGGAAGATAATCAGCAGGCTCATACTCTCCCTCCGAAGCCTTGCGTACACGCTTGATATTTAACTGATTGGTTCCATTAAAGACGGTAATATCACCCTGCACCCAGATATAATCCAATTCGTCAAAATCCGCGATTCCAGGGGAATTCACATCCCAAATTTTTCCATCCAAGCTTCCAGTTTTATCTTGTAAAATCAGGCTCTCATAAGGCTTTCCATTTTTTGTCAGGGCAGACTGCTTTTTTCTGCACAGATAAATCTCGTTAACGCCCTCTCCCTCTGTTAAGTCCTTGATAAATCTCATATAATCTCCATTTCTAATTTTATAATCATTTATTTTTGCTTCCGTAAGGAATCCATTGCTTCTCGCTTCTCGCTTCTCGCTTCTCGCTTCTCGCTTTATTAATTATACGTATCCCTCTGTGGCGTTTCAATCTTTTTTTGTGTATAATACTGCCTATGAATAAGAAAGTTTTACATACACTAGAATACGACAAAATAATACATTTACTCGAGGAGGAAGCCAGCAGCCTTGGTGGTAAATCCTGCTGTCAAAAACTCCTTCCAGAGACTGACCCAGTTCAAATCGAGGCTATGCAAAAGGAGACCGCCGACGCCTTAAGCCGCATCTTTAAACGAGGCTCTATCTCTTTTTCCGGCATCACCGATATTCGTACTTTTCTAAAGCATCTTGAAATCGGTAGCTGTCTGACCTCTCGCGAGCTCTTATCAGTCGCTTCTTTACTTGAAGTTACCAAGAGGAGCAAATCCTACGGCAGAAGTGAAAATGATGATGCTCTGGCTTCAGACAGTTTGTCTTCATATTTCGATGCTTTGACGCCTCTTTCTCCTCTTTGTGATGAAATTCGTCATTGCATTTTATCGGAGGATACCTTTGCAGACGATGCCAGCCCGGCTTTGAAAAATATTCGCCGACAAAAAGCCTCTTTGCAAGAGCGCATCCGTGCCCAGATGAATGGCATGTTAAACAACTCCAATACTCGTTCTTATTTACAGGACAATGTCATCACCGTTCGCGGAGGACGTTTTTGTCTGCCTGTCAAAGCGGAATTTAAAAACTATATCCCAGGTATGGTTCACGACCAGTCAGCCAGCGGCTCCACTCTTTTTATCGAGCCCATGTCTGTGGTCAATCTCAACAACTCTCTTCGAGAATTAGAGTTAAAAGAGGCCGAAGAAATCGAAAAAATTCTTGCCACACTTTCTGGACTTGTTGCAGAGCACTCGACTGAACTGGCAAGCAACTACGAGATTTTAAGCCAACTGGATTTTATTTTTGCAAAAGGTCAACTCGCTCACAAGATGAATGCAACCAAGCCACTTTTTAACAGAGAGGGTATCATCAGCTTGCGCGGTGCCAGACACCCACTTTTAGATAGCAAGACTGTAGTTCCAATTGATTTGTCTTTGGGTCAAGACTACAACCTTTTGATTGTAACTGGCCCCAACACCGGTGGTAAGACAGTTTCACTAAAAACATGCGGACTTTTTACCCTGATGGCTCAGGCCGGGCTTCATATTCCCGCAAAAGATCGTAGCCAGATTTCAATTTTTGATGATGTATTTGCCGACATCGGAGATGAACAAAGCATTGAGCAATCTCTCAGTACTTTCTCTTCTCATATGACCAACATCGTCTCTATACTAAATACAATCGACAGACGAGCCGGGCACTATCTCTGTCTTTTTGACGAGCTTTGTGCCGGAACTGATCCAAAAGAAGGAGCCGCTCTTGCAACCGCAATTTTAGAAAAGCTCCACCAGGATGGTGTTACAACCATGGCCACAACCCACTACAGTGAGTTGAAAGTATATGCCCTATCCACCACAGGTGTGGAAAATGCATGCTGCGAGTTCTCCCTAGAGACTCTCAGCCCTACCTATCGTCTTCTCATTGGAATTCCTGGCAAATCCAATGCATTTGCCATTTCAAAAAAGTTGGGATTATCTGATGCATTAATTTCAAACGCCAAGGAATATATCACTGAAGAGGACGCTGATTTTGAAGATATGCTTGTGGACCTAGAGCAGCGACGCCTAGCTATGGAAAAAGATGCTGCTGCCATAGCAAGACAAAAGGAGGAAATCTCCCAGCGAGAAAGTCTTCTTGTAAGTAAAGAAGAAAAGCTTGCCCAGTCCAAGGACAAGATTTTACGTCAGGCAAACGAAGATGCATCCCATATTTTACAGGAAGCCAAGCAACTTGCCGATGAAACAATTCGCGACTTCAACAAATATGCCAAATCTAATCCAGACATCTCCAAGATGGAAGCCAAGCGTTCTGAATTAGGAAAGAAGCTAAATGACAGTAGAAGCCGAGCAAGTCTTAATCAAAAGGACACCAAAAAAGAAAATACAAAAGTACCAAAGAATCTTCGCGTCGGTGACACAGTAAAAGTGCTCTCCATGAATGTAAATGCAACCGTCTATTCTCTTCCTAATGCCAAGGGAGACTTACAGGTGCAGATGGGCATCATGCGCTCGAAGGTAAATATAAAGGATTTGGTACTTCTCGAGGACAACGACACGGCTGCTAAAACCAGCGGCAAAAAAAGTCGTTACACCGGAAATGGTGGTTTTAGCAAAGCTGCAACCATTTCAACAGAAATTAATCTTCTAGGCTGCAACAGTGATGAAGCTATTGCACGTTTGGATAAATATTTAGATGATGCCTACCTGTCTCATCTGAAATCCGTCCGAGTTGTTCACGGAAAAGGCACCGGAGTACTTAGAAAATCCGTGCACCAATACTTGCGCAAGCAAAAAATCGTGAAAGATTTCCATCTTGCCGAGTTTGGTGAGGGAGATGCAGGCGTTACTATCGTAGAATTCAAGCAGTAAGAACGAAAAAAAGACCTTCCTCAAATGAGGAAGGTCTTTTAATTGTACTTATAAATTATACTAACTCAAGAACTACTTCAAGAGCGCCGTCACCCTTACGAGCTCCGATCTTAACGATTCTGGTGTAACCACCCTTACGATCAGCATACTTTGGAGCGATCTCCTCGAATAACATCTTAGGCATATCTACTTCCTTGATGTCCTTCTTGGTCTTTCCAGAAGTCTTTACTGGATATAATACCTTAAGCATCTCTCTTCTTGCATGAAGACGACTTGGCATATCCTTTTTGATAGTCTTGTCAACTGTATCGTATACAGTAACTTTCTTGCCATCTACAACTTCTTTTACACGCTTGCCATCTTTGTCTTTACGAGCAACCTTTGCCTGAACAGTAACTTCTTCGAAGTTGTCCTTCTCGCGGATTGCCATAGCAATGATGCCTTCAGCGATCTTCTGTACTTCTTTAGCCTTAGCTTCTGTAGTAACGATTTTTCCGTGATACAGAAGGTTTGTTACCTGATTTCTAAGTAATGCTTTTCTCTGTGAAGATGTTCTACTTAATTTTCTGTACTTTGCCATTTTAATTTCCTCCTTATGTAATGACTCACCATCAGATGCCTTTTGGTCTTATTCCGATGGTGCATGGTATGTCATTCATGATTACGAGATCATCGTGCCCTTTGGTCTTACCGACTCTCCCAAGTTTCGATATTACTCGTCTCCAGCTCTGAACTGAAGATCTAACTCAGACAATTTTGCCTGAACTTCTTCAAAGGACTTGCGTCCAAGGTTACGAACCTTCATCATATCTTCCTGTGTCTTGTTGCAAAGCTCCTCAACAGTGTTGATACCTGCTCTCTTCAAGCAGTTGTATGAACGAACAGATAACTCTAATTCGTCAATGTTCATATCCATAACCTTGCCCTTAGCATCGCTAGGTCTCTCAGCCATAATGTCGGCCTGGATTCCACGCTCTGATAAGTCAATGAATAAGCTTAAATGCTCGCTTAATACCTTTGCAGCCAAGCTAACAGCTTCATCTGGCTGAATGGTTCCATTGGTATATACATCCAATGTAAGCTTGTCATAATCTGTAATCTGACCAACACGAGTGTTTTCAACCTTTAAGTTTACTCTCTCGATTGGTGTATAGATAGAATCTACAGCGATAACACCGATTGGTGTATCTTCTGTTTTGTTCTTGTCTGAACTGATATATCCTCTACCCTTATTGATTGTAAGTTCCATATAGAGTTTGCTATCAGCTCCTCCATTAAGGTTTGCAATTACAAGATCAGGATTCATAATTTCAATATCAGAATCCACCTGAATATCACTTGCGTGAACAACACCTTCTCCTTCGAACTCAATGTAAGCGATCTTAGGATCATCACTTGTGCTGTTGTTGCGAATAGCAAGCTTCTTGATGTTCATAACAATCTCAGTCACATCTTCCTTAACACCAGGGATAGACGAGAACTCATGCAATACGCCTTCGATTTTAACCTGACTTACTGCTGCACCAGGTAATGAAGAAAGCATAATTCTTCTAAGTGAATTACCAAGTGTAGTTCCGTAGCCTCTCTCTAAAGGTTCTACTACAAATCTTCCGTATTTCTTGTCTTCTGAGATTTCAGCAATCTCAATATTTGGTTTTTCGAAATCGAACACTAGGTGGCCCTCCTTATACTGGTATACCTTGCTATTATGTGTCTAATTACTTAGAGTACAACTCGACGATAAGCATTTCGTCTACTGGTACGTCGATCTGCTCTCTTGTAGGTAATTCTTTTACAGTTCCCTGTAATTTCTCAAGGTCTACATCAATCCAATCTGGAACGAGTCTTCCGTTTGTTACTTCAACGATATCTTTGAATCTCTGAAGTCCCTTCTTCTGCTCGCGAACTTCGATAACATCGCCAGCTTTTACAAGGTAAGAAGGTACATTTACAGGCTTGCCATTTACAAGGAACATCTTGTGGTCAACAACCTGTCTAGCCTCTCTACGAGTTCTAGCAAATCCCATACGGAATACTACATTGTCAAGACGGCTCTCAAGGATTGTCATAAGGTTTTCACCAGTCATTCCTTTTTTACGGTCTGCAATGTCAAAATAGTTATGGAAAGGCTTCTCTAATACACCATAGATGAATTTAGCCTTCTGTTTCTCTCTAAGCTGAAGACCATATTCTGAAGTCTTTCTGCCTGATCTCTTTAACTGTCTATTTGATTTCTTGTCCACGCCAAGATATACAGGATCCAAACCAAGGGATCTACATCTCTTAAGGACAGGGGTTCTATTTACTGCCATCTTAGATTATTCCTCCTAATTAAACTCTTCTACGCTTTGGTGGACGACATCCATTATGTGGTACTGGAGTAACGTCTGTGATGCTTGTTACATCGATTCCACATGCAGAAAGTGCGCGGATTGCTGCCTCTCTACCTGAACCTGGTCCCTTTACAAATACGTCTACTGTCTTTAATCCATGAATAAGAGCTGCCTTTGCTGCAGTTTCTGAAGCCATCTGAGCAGCATATGGAGTAGATTTTCTTGAACCTCTAAATCCAAGACCACCGGCACTAGCCCATGAAAGAGCATTTCCCTGTGCATCTGTAATAGTTACAATTGTATTGTTGAAAGATGCCTGAATATGTGCCTGTCCGTGTTCAACGTTTTTCTTTACACGCTTTTTTGTTACTTTCTTTGCAACTTTAGCCATATCTAAACTAACCTACTTTCTTATGATTTACTTCTTCTTATTTGCTACGGTTCTCTTTGGACCCTTTCTTGTTCTAGCGTTGGTCTTTGTCTTCTGACCACGAACAGGAAGTCCCTTTCTATGACGGATACCACGATAGCATCCAATCTCCTGAAGTCTCTTGATATTGAGAGCTACATCTCTTCTCAAATCACCTTCTACCATCATTGTCTCATCAATGACAGCGCTGATTCTCTTAACCTCATCATCTGTCAAATCCTTAACACGAGTGCTAGGGTCAACATTTGCTGCCTCAAGAATCTTGTTAGAACTTACTCTACCAATTCCGTAAATGTAAGTTAAACCAATTTCTACACGTTTTTCTCTTGGTAAATCTACACCTGCGATACGAGCCATGTGTGTTTACACCTCCATAAATTTACTGATTAATAACTACCATCCCCAGTTTGCACTTGTACAGCTCTGATTGCTCAGCCTGAAATGTGTGTACAGCCACACCCCGGTTCTTTTCTTCCTAAATACAGATAAGGAAGAGTTCCGAATCCACGAAACTAACCGTCCTCGGTATGTAAGACGATCCGCATATATTATGAATAATGTCACTTAATTAACAAATTTAAATTAAAAACATCAGCCGCACATAACATATACAAATAAAGCTAAACTAAAAAATTAGCCTTGTCTCTGTTTGTGTTTCGGGTTCTCGCAAATAATACGAACACTGCCTTTTCTTTTGATTACTTTGCACTTTTCGCAAATAGGCTTAACTGATGATC
>CAVIOJ010000177.1:0-4742 GCA_963644225.1 Lachnospiraceae bacterium
CTCTCATACTATCCCTCATTTTTAAAATTGCGTAAATTTCTTTTTTTAACTGAGTAAATATTTCCACAATTATCTCTTCTATTGAGTAAAAAACGAAAAGACCTACCCTAAATATATACTTTAGAGCAGGTCTTTACAAGGGATTTAACTATGAACTTCCAAGTAACGCTTGGCACTGTATGCTAGGCACGAAGCTCCTATCGGGCACACATCTTCGTTAAATCTGACCTTTGGATTGTGGGCAGAATAGGCTCCTCTTTCATCCAAAAATCCAGCTGATAGATACATAAAAGTAGATGGCACTTTTTCCGCAATTGAGGCAAAATCCTCAGAGGCGCTGGCCGAAATGCCCGGATACTCTGTAAATCCAGGTATTTCCATCTCCCGCATGTATCCCAAGATTTCTTTGGTCAAATCACCATCACACACAAGTGGCGGAACCGAAGAAAGTTCCTCAATGGTGGCACTGCCGCCATAAGTAGCCGCTACGCCTTGGGCCACTTCCCGGATTCGTCTTACCAATTTTTCCCGTTCTTTTGCATCGTTGGTACGAAGGGTTCCTTCTAAGATGGCAGATTCCGGAATAATATTTGCCGCAGCTCCCGCAGAAAATTTACCGATGGTCAAGACACAAGCCTTGTTTGGATCCGCTTCTCTGGCGATAAGTTCCTGCAAAGCCAGGTGAATATGAACGCCGATATTGATAGGATCGATGGAAGCATGAGGATAAGCCCCGTGACCACCTTTTCCCGTGACTGTAATTTTAAAACCATCCACAGAAAACATCATGGTGGATTCGCTATTGTACATCACAAGCCCCACTGGCATCTGACCCGGTGTGATGTGATAAGCCAAAGCCGCATCGACTTTTGGATTTTCAAGAATTCCTGCTTCAAGCATGTCCTTACTTCCCTCAAAAGTCTCCTCTGCCGGCTGGAACATGAGTTTTACCCTTCCCTTCAGCTGGTCCTCATTTTCCTTTAGAATCCGTGCAGCGCCGAGAAGCATGGCTGCATGAAAATCATGACCACAGGCGTGAGCTTCTTTCCCCGACTTGCAGGCAAAAGGTTCTCCACTTTCTTCTGGCATAGGAAGAGCATCCATATCTGCACGAAGCAGGATACATTTTCCACCTTTTCCTATGGTTGCCGTGATTCCATGGCCACATTCTTTTGGCTCGATTCCGTAAGACTCCAACTCTTTTTTCACATGGGCTACTGCCATCGGAAGCTCAAGTCCTACTTCCGCATTTTCGTGAAAATATCTGCGATTTTTCACTATCTCATCTTTTAGCTCAAGGGCTCTTTCATATTCTTTCATCGTGCGTCTTTCCTTCCTTTTTCCTATCAAAACTTTTATCACTTTCCATTCTTAGCCTTCGCCTGGCAAAAGAAAGTTTACTGAATTAAATTTTACTGGTTACTTTCAGAAGATTTTTCCTCAAGTCCTTCCCCTTCTTCACAATCTTCTACAGTAATAATACCCTTTTTCCACATCAAATAGGAACTTAAAATTCCTACAGGAAGCATGCAAACGATAAGGATACCCACAAGGCCAAGCAGATTTTTTCCTGCGCCAGCTGTTCTGGCTACGATAGAAATGAGAGAAACGATGATGATAACTGGAAGAACACCCTTTAGTGCGCCCTTTACCTTTTTTCCACCATTGCTTGGGCTGACAAAAAGTCCTAGAGTCATGGAACCAAAAAGTGCAGGAATGACGTAATCTTTTGCCGTATTCATGGCTGGAAGTTCAAATACAGGGCGAATGAAGCTGGAGAGTAAGGCAGCCAGGGCCAAAATCACGACAGCTACAATGGAAGAAACCGCAATGGAAACCGTGGCAATTGCATCACCCTCAGGAGTATTTTGTTCTACTTTTGCCACCTTCATACCATTTAGTGCGCAAGGGAACTTCAGATTCATGATATTTCCCGTGATGAATCCCAGATAAGAAGAAGAACCGAGAACCGGGATGTAGCTTAGGGCTTCCGAAAATCCAACTGGAATGTAGATGAGCAAAATTCCGATTGTGGAAGCATTGATTACCTGGTCAAATGAAGGCATGCAGTCATAGGCTATGCATACAATAAAAGGAAGAGCAATCATATAAATGAGGGCAATCAAGGTGCCAAATCTTCCCCAGGAATGAGCCCACTTCTGAAATGGATCTGTAATTTGTGTTTTATTTTCTTTTTTCATATTGATATTCCTTCCCTTCTAACCGAATATTTTTACCCAGAAAACTGACGATGCCATACCTATAATCAGGGTAAAGGCCATGATAAAGTTGTTGAGCCAGGCCAGTCCCGGCTTCTTTGAGAGGACTCCAAGGATTATGGCTACCACAAGACCCGTCAGCATGACAGCTGCCTGTACACTGTCACCGATTAAAATAACAGGGATGTATACTGCAAAAAGTGTCATCATGAAAACGCCGGAAAATACATACTTCCAAGTGCTGGCATTTTCATCTTTTGTTACCGACATACACATTTTTTTACCGAAAGGAATCAAAATTAGGAAGCCGCTGAGCATTCCGATACTCATAAGAATGAGGACAGCGCCAAACTGGCTAGGAGAAAGTCCATCCATGGTCTGACCGAAACTGCTGGCTAAAAGCCCTGATATCTGAGTTTCATAGGAAAGAGATCCGATGACGGACAAACGCCACCAAGGCCAGATGACACTCTGGAATACTGCTACCAAGGCAAAAAATCCCACGACAATGGAAATGGCCGGAACTACCGAGAAAACCGCACTGGATTTGATAACATCCCGCAATTTTTCTTTTGATATGCCAAGTTCGATGCAGCGGGTATATGCTTTTTTCAAAAAGGCGAATGAGAGGCCTAGGATATAGACCAGTCCGATGATGATGAGAACCATCAGAAGAGACGAATTTGCAATTTCTTTCATAAAGAATCCTTCCTCGCATTTTTCATGCGCCTCTGGAGAGATAGAATAAAACAAAAAAGGGGGCACTCGTGATTTGGAGTGCACCCTTGCATTTTACATTGTGTTATTACACTCTGTCCTTTTGCCTGAGAGATCGGTTTTTCAAACCTTACACCTTCGGCCCTCGTAAATGAGTTTCTCCAGAGAATCTATTAATTTTTATACTTTACTAAGTTAACATAGTAGTGTATGACTGTCAACGAATTTCTATGGCTACTGATGATCTTGTATTTGGATAAAGAACAATGTGTGTGATAACTCTGTCCGTAGCGACGCAAAACATTGTCCAGAGCCTGTATATAGACACACATTTCTCTATCGCAGACAAAACATAATGCCTTATCGACATTTTTGAATTGTGTGGGATTTTGGCACAACTTGACCAAATTTGAGGGGATTAGTCCTCTTCTTCCCACAATTTTCCCATCTTATAGTGCTTTCTACATAGGGCAACATAAGATTCATTGGAGCCAAGCATGATCTGCGCTCCTTCTTTTACAATCTGTCCATCTGCATATCGGGTGTTGCACTGGGCACGTTTGCCACACCAACATACCGTAGGAACCTCTTCTATGACGTCTGCAATCTCCATCAGGCGTCTGGAGCCTTCAAATAGATGGTTCAAAAAATCTGTCCGTAAACCGTAGCAAAGGACAGGAATTTTACGAAAATCGACAATATCCGACAGGGTATCGACTTCTTTTTCTGTCAGGAACTGGGCTTCATCCACCAGGATGGCATCCACTTTTTCTCCACGAAAAAGATATGAAGATGACTCATTTTGCCAGTTTTTTTCTACCTCTGTCAAAAACTCGTCCACAAAATAAGCAGGACTGGCAAGTCCCATACGGGAACGAATCTCATGCTCTCCATCTCTTTGGTCCGTTCTGGGTTTTAAAAGGACAGCCCTTTGTCCCCGTTCCTCATAGTTGTAACGTACCATCAATATATTTGCTGACTTAGAGCTTCCCATCGCTCCGTATCTATAGTAGAGTTTTGCCATAATTTCCCCTTCTTAGCCTTTTATGTATTTCTTAAGTCTTTTATTTCCAGCCTTTTACACTCTTTTACAAGTCCTCTGGCTCTGGCTTTTTACAATCTTTTACAAGTCCTTTGACTCTGTCTTTTTTACAGATTTTCCCAGTCGATTTTTTCATTCTTGTAAAAATATTCACGGTCGTGTGGACCAATTTCTCGCAAAACTCGGCAAGGATTGCCCACAGCCACTACATTTTCCGGAATATCTTTTACCACAATGCTTCCCGCGCCGATAACAGAATTCTTGCCAATTGAAACTCCCGGCACAATCACTGTTCCAGCGCCAATCCAAACATTTTCCCCGATTCGCACTGTTTTATTGTACTGCAAACCCTTTTCTCTAAGAGATGGAATGATAGGGTGATTTGCCGTAGCTACAGTGACATTCGGCCCAAACATAACCTTGTCTCCCACAAAAATCTCTCCATCATCTACCAAGGTCAGATTGAAATTTGCATAAATATTGCTGCCAAAGTGGACATTTTTCCCGCCCCAGTTTGCGCGAAACGGAGGCTCGATATAACAGTTATCGCCACACTCTGCAAAAACTTCCTTCATGTAGGCCTGTTTTTTCTCTTCCTCGGAAGGACGAAGCTGGTTAAATTCCCACAATTTCTCCAGATATCCCTCCTGCTCCTTCATAATATCGCCATCATTCGGGTTATAGATCAATTCCTTTTCCATACGCTCTCTTTGTGTTTCCATATGACTCCCTTTCTGTAAATGATTCCTGGCTTTTTTGTTACT
>CAVIOJ010000178.1:0-2715 GCA_963644225.1 Lachnospiraceae bacterium
TATCGGGTCCCACCCCTTGTTGCGTTATGTTTATTAACTTTGCTCTGCTAGGCTTAGAAATTAGGTGCGCAGTCTTTCGTCTCTACTTTGCGTCTCATATCGGGTCCCACCCCTTGTTGCGTTATGTTTATTAACTTTGCTCTGCTAGGCTTTTACTGGCTTTGCGGGTGCTAGATTGCCAGCAAATTTTTGATGGCTTCAATATAAATAAGTACAGCTTCTTCCATCTCGGATACCAAGATATACTCGTCTGCTCCGTGAATACGATAATCAATGCCTGTTTTTTCTGGGCCAAAGGCAATGATATTTTTCAGCGATTTTGCATATGTTCCGCCGCCAATAACCATAGGTTCCTCGCTGTCATCTCCTGTCACATCTACGTATGCCTTGTAGAGTGCTTCTACCAATGGAGACTCTCGCTCAAAGAATAATGGATCTCCAATTTCTGTCACTTCGATGCGTCCTTTTTCATCTTCCAAGTGATCTTGGCACATGCTACGCACCTGATCGGCGGTTAAAGTAACAGGAACACGAATATCTATGGTGGCACTAATCTGACCATCTTCTGTCTTTACGATTCCATTGCAAAGAGTCAGATCTCCGTAGGCATCTTCAAATTTCAAACCAACTCCCGCTCCGTCACATGTAGTTCCGATATGGGAATTGTAAAATTCTACAAAATCATCTTCAAATCCTGCTTTTGCCAAACACTCAAAAGTCACACCTGCTGCATTAACTCCAAGTCTTGGTGTACTCGCATGGGCAGAAATGCCCTTCGCAAAAATAGTGATTTGATTATTTTCCTGACTTAGGCGATACTCAGCCAAATCAGATTCTTTTAGTGCCACTTCAAGTCGATCTACCAGACCATCTTCAGCCGGCACAACTGTTGTACATTTATCACAGACCGCATTGGATACAAATCCACCATCCATAGAAATAATTTTTGTATTTTTCGAATATACCATCATGGTCATATGACCTTTTTCCCCATGAATACAAGGGAAATTAGCATCCGGCGTAAATCCATAAGTAAGTTCTTCTTCCACCTGATTGTAGTGCTCCATACATTTAGAGCCTGTCTCCTCATTGCAGCCCATAATCAGACGAACCCTCTTGTTGATTGGTAACCCAGAATCCCGCAAAAATTTCATGGCATATAAAGCCTCGATTACAGGTCCCTTATCATCCGTCGTGCCACGGCCATAGACATAATCTCCCTCTCTGGTCAGCAAAAATGGATCATGGGTCCAATCTCCACCTACCGGCACAATATCCAAATGCCCAGCAATTCCGATGATTTCTTCTCCTTCTCCCATCTCAGCATATCCACAGTAATTATCTAAATTAACTGTCTTGAAGCCCATCTTTTTTGCTATGGCAAGTCCTCTTTTTAAGGCCTCCGCCGGTCCCTCTCCAAAAGGTTTTCCCTCTACCGGAGTTCCTTCTACTGAGTCCACGGCCACCAACTGTCCCAGCGCCTCTAACATCTCATCACTGGCTGCATGTATCATCTCTTTCATTTCCATCTATTCTTCCTCCCGTATAAATTCACTATTTTTTATATTTCATGAGGAAATTTTATCATAAAATTTCCTCAAATTTTTAAATTTTCTAAAGTCTCAAGCTCGAAGAGTGCTAATTTACCTGATCTTTCTTAGCAAAAACTCATCGTTCCCGCCAAACACTAAATTACTTGTTCTCGCCAAGCACTAAACTTCATGATTTCTCTCACATAGCGCTAAATTCTATGATCTTGCAAAGCACTAAAAACTCTTTAAGCTCACATAACTCTAAATCCCTCGTTCTCGCCAAGCATTAAACTCCTCAATCTGCCCATAAATAATATCCATAAGATTTGTCCTGGCTTCCACCGAAGCCCATGCAATATGTGGTGTGATAAAAAGTCTTGTGCTGTCCTTGATTTCAACCAAAGGATTATCAGGACTCATCGGCTCCTTGTCTAGCACATCGATTCCCGCCGCAGCAATAGTTCCCGCCTTTAGCGCATCTGCCAAATCTTTTTCCACAATAATAGGACCACGCCCAACATTAATAAGCACCGCCGTCTTCTTCATCTTGGACAGTTCTTCTTTTCCAATTAGATGCATGGTTTCATCCGTCAGTGGTGCATGAATGGAAATAATATCTGATGTGGCCAGCAATGTCTGCAAGTCTACTTCTGTATAATCTGCATCGTGATTTTTCCCAGATGTGGAAAAATATTGCACTTTACAACCAAAGTATGTTGCAATCTGCGCCACTCGCTTTCCAATCGCTCCCAAACCAATAATGCCCCAGGTTTTTCCGGCAATCTGGTGAAAGTTTTTCTCAAAATGTGTAAACTTTACATCATTTACATATTTTTCATCCTTCACATAATCATCGTAATAAGCCAATTTTTCATAGAGATAAAAAAGCATGGCAAATGTATGTTGTGCCACCGATTCCGTGGAATAACCAGCCACATTTCGCCAGGCAATTCCTCTCTTTTGTAGATAATCCTTGTCCAAATTATTGGTTCCAGTCGCCGTCACACAGATTAATTTTAACTTTTTCGCTTCGGCAAGTGTATCTTCTGACATATCGCATTTATTGGTGATAATAATATCCGCATCTGTGGTGCGCTCTTTAACTTCTTCACTTGTTGAAAAATCATATTCCACCACTTCACCGAAATCTCGAAACTTGCCAAGATCCACGTCATCTCCGATA
>CAVIOJ010000179.1:0-10037 GCA_963644225.1 Lachnospiraceae bacterium
GTATGGAATAGAGTAAAAAAAATTTAGACTTTATCTAATTATTAGTAACAAATCTATTGCAAAATGAATAATTAGGTATATAATTAATTAAAAGAGTTAATTAATAAAAATTTTCAGGAGGTTTTGAAATGAAGTATTTTTTGGACAGTGCAAAAATTGACGAGATTCGTGAGGCATATGACACCTTTGGTATTGATGGCGTAACTACCAATCCAAATCACATTATGTTATCTGGCAAGCCATTCAAGGTAGTTCTTGGCGAGATGGTAGACTTTGTAAAGGAAAAAGGCATCGAGGGTTACGAGAAGTTCCCTATCTCAGTAGAGATCAATCCACACCTTGATGATGTTGATGAGATGGTTGCAATGGGTACAGAGATTTCTTCTATGTGTTCAAACTTCGTCATCAAGATTCCTTGCACAGCATCTGGTATTACAGCTGCAAGAATTTTAGAGAGCAAGGGAATCAGAACCAATGTAACTTTGGTATTCTCTGCATCTCAGGCTATCGTGCCAGCTAAAAATGGTTCCCTTTTCGTATCACCTTTCATCGGCTGGAAGGAAAATAGCGGAGAGGACTGCGAAGAATATATCATGGATATCGTAGATATTTACCGTAACTACGGATTTTATGGAAAGACCCAGATCATCTGTGCTGCAGTTAGAAACGGCAAGCAGTTTGTAGACTGTGCAAGAGCAGGCGCTGATATCGTAACCGCTGGACTTCAAGTATACAAGGACAGCATGTATCACCCATTTACAGATTATGGAATGGCTAAATTCCAGGGTGCATGGGACAAGACAGTTACTGACTAATATTTATAGAACGAATAAATTGAGTTTAATGAAAGTGAGAGCGTCCTGACGTGAGGTAATATTGCATCTGGTGGCTCTAGGTAGAGGTGAAAGAATGAAGATAGGTTTTATCGGACTCGGAATCATGGGAGAGTCCATGTGTGAAAATATTGTAAAAAAACATGACGATACAGTTTACTGCTTCGATTTCGTTGAGGCAAAGGTAAAACAGCTAGAGGGCGTAGGAGCAGTGGGATGTGCAAGCTCCAAGGAAGTTGCCGAAAAATCAGATGTCATCATTTCCATGGTGCCAAAGTCAGAGCACTCTCGTGCAGTATATGACGAGGTACTTCCAGTTTTGGATTCATCAAAGACTTGCATCGATATGTCAACTATCGATCCATCTGTTTCAGTTGAGATTTCTCAGATGGTAAAGAAGACAGGTGCACAGTTTATCGACGCTCCTGTAGTAAAGAGCAAACCAGCAGCTATCGCTGGAAAGCTTGGTATCTACGTAGGTGGTGATGAGGCTACTTATGAAGCCATGAAACCAATCCTTCTTTACATGGGAGAAAATGTTATCCGCATGGGAGACAACGGCAAGGGTCTTGTCATGAAGATTTGCCACAATGCTTTGGTATCTCAGATTCAAAATGGTGTCAATGAGACATCTACTTTGGCAGCTGCCAACGGTATTGATATTCTTACTTTTGCCCAGGCTATCAGCTACGGCGGCGGTCAGAATTTCTATCTGGATTCGAAAAAAGAAGTGATTGCCAACAACGACTTTACCACAGCATTTTCTATTGAAAATGAGTACAAGGATGTAAATATCTGCATGAATCTGGCAAAAGAATGTGGAGTGAATATGCCAGGTGAGGCCAATGCACTTTCTGTATACCAGAAGGCTATGGATGCAGGATATGGCAAGGAAGATTTCTCTGCAACTATCAAGGTGGTCAGAGAAAAATAAAACTAACGCTTGAGCGAGAGGAAAGCAGGGAGAAAGATGAGTCTATTAGATGCACTTAACGAATGTAATGATGTAACTATTCATTCGGTGAATGATGATATTTTCAAAAGTTTTGGCAAGGTGCTTGGCGGATATGATATGTCGGGACTGATTGACTATATGGAAAAACATACTGATATCCCGTCAGAGGGCAATGTCTATGTGGCTTCAGTAGAAGAGATGGAAGCAGATCCAGTGGCAGCGGAGATTTCAGCTGTAACCTATGGTGGTATGCCAATCGAGATAGGGTATTGCAATGGCCGCAATTCTACCTACAACGGATTTGAATACCACAAGGGCAGTGAGATTAATGTCGCTGTTACTGATTTTATGCTGGTTTTGGGCCATAGCTATGACATTGTAGATAATACTATAGATGTATCGCAGGCCACAGTCTTTTTTGTTCCAAAGGGAACAGCCATCGAGATGTATCAGACCACGCTTCATCTGTCTCCTTTAAAGGTAACTGACGATGGCTTCAAGGGAGTGGTAATCCTTCCTAGAGGTACTAATACTCCTCTTGCAGAGGAAGAAATTGCAGCTCGCGATGCCTTGGTTGAAGCTGGAAGCGACCCAGAAGCCAGACTTTTGTTACAGCGCAACAAGTGGGTGATTGCCCATCCGGACAGAGAGCCTCTTATGAAACAGGGGGCCTTGGGTGGAGTCACCGGAGAAAATAAGGAATTATTTTATCCGAAGGAGTAACCCATGTCAGAATTTTTATTTTATATCATTATATTTCTGGCAAATATTATTCAAGGAATTACAGGCTTTGCTGGAACCATTCTGGCAATGCCTTTTTCCATTCATCTGGTGGGCTATCCGGTAGCCAAGCCGGTGCTCAATGTGCTGGGAATTATTGCCGGTGTCTATGTGGTGGCCGGCGGTATCAAAAATGTAAATAAAAAGCAGCTTGCCCGCGTGGCAGTGATGATGGCCATAGGTATACTTGGCGGTATCTTGATAAAGGATGCCTGCAGTGGTCATGAAAAGCTGCTTTATATAGCACTTGGTATTTTTGTGGTAGCAATAGGAGCCAAGGGTATTCTAACAGCTCTTCTTGAGGCAAAAAAAAGCAGCGAGACAAAGACGAATCTTGGGGCAGTAAGCCAAAAAGAGGTCAAAGAAAATCCTGTCTTTGATGATGCCAATCAAGCCCTTTCAGAAGATAAGTTGACACCTGCATCAGGACTTTTGCTTTTAGTAGCTGGTATAGTACACGGCATATTTGTCTGCGGCGGACCGCTGATTATCAGCTACATGACCAGTCATACCAAGGACAAGGAGGAGTTTCGCCGGACCATATCTGCGGTATGGATTATCCTCAATACCATGATTTTGATCAGCGATATTATGGCGGGCTATTACACGCCGGATACCATTCGTATTCAGTTGATTTCCGTACCATTTTTATTTGGCGGCATGTTTGTCGGCGGTATCCTCTTTAAAAAGATGAGCCAGAGATTTTTTACAATCTTGACCTATATACTACTGTGTATTGCAGGAGCCAGTCTCCTGTTTAAGTAAAAATTACATTTGCATTAAGAAGCCTGATAGCGATTTGCTTTGTCAAAATGATTTGCCATCAGGGGTAAAAAGGAGTAATCATGAAAAAAGAATTTCAAGTGGCCTATGTGCCAATCGGAGTACCGACATTTCATTTGGAGAGTGCCCAGATCCAGTTTGACAAGTCAGTAGAGCTTATAAAAAGTCAGACGGCATCATGTGTTTTCCCAAAGGAGATGCTTTTATCCATCGATCTGTTGGACGAGTTTTTGGATTCTGTGGATCCAGATTTGATTATTTTACAAAATATCACCTTTGCCAATGCGGCTTATGCCAGTGAAGTGTTGAAAAAATATGATTGCCCGATACTTCTTTGGACACTGCGTGAGCCGGTAATTGATGGCGGCAGACTTCGCCTCAATTCCCTTACAGGTGCTTACTCAGCAGCAAATGCAATCAAGGCTTTTCGTAAGGAACCAATCAATTATATCTTTGGCGGACCGGATGAGGATGCTGTCGTTAAAAAAGTGGGAGCAACCATTCGCGCAGCCAAGTTAAAATATGATATGAAGGGCTTGAAGGTATCAGCAGTTGGTCATACACCACAGGGATTTGGTTTTGGTAGAGCCTTAGATCTTGAGATGCTTGAAAACTTTGGAGTTACATTAGAATCCATTGAGGCCAGAGAGTTGATAGACAAGGCCAAGGCATTTTCTGATGAGGAAGTAAAAGACTACTTGCAGGATGCAAGCGAGCGTATGGTAGGCTTGGAAAATACACCAGAAAAAAATAGACTGGATTTTGCTAGACTTTATAAGGCTTACAAGGAATATGTGACAGAGTCTAATTTGGGAGCATTGGCTTCCCGCTGTTGGCCAGACTTTTTCACAGCATTTGGTACACCAGTATGTGCTGTCCTTGCCATGTTAAATGACTTGGGAGTTGCAGCCAGCTGTGAGGCAGATACTTATGGGGCATTGTCTATGTATCTTTGCATGCAGTTGACAGATGGACCAACTTTCTTTGGAGACCCAGTATCTATGGATGAAGGAGAAAATACCATTACATTCTGGCACTGCGGTACGGCGGCTTGCTCTTTGGCAAGAAAGGATACCGGCGCCAAGGTCGATGTACATTGCAATCGAAAGATTGGACCGACTCTTGATTTCGGCTGTAAGGCAGCAGAGGAAGTTACTATCTTCCGTATTGGAAAGGATGCAAATGGAAAATTCCGTTTCTTTATAGCTGGCGGCGAGGCCTTGGACAAGCCAAAGCAGTTTAACGGAACTTCTGTTGTGGTAAAAACTGATGCATCCGCTGAAAAAATCGTATATGAGACAGTAGAGGCTGGATGGGAACCACATTTTGTAGTTGCATATGGAAATGTGGCTGATGAACTTGAAATTTTGGCGAAAATGCTTAATATGGAAGTACAGAAGTACTAAGGAGTACGGAGTCCTTGTCTTTGACAAGGACTCTTTTTTTGAATTAGGAAATCTATTAAATTCCTAATGAGCCGAAATACAATTAATTAAATCAATTGGAGAATTTATTCGTATGTTAGAACATGTAGCAAGCGTAAATCAGGTTGTCAATAACTTTATCTGGGGAGTGCCGGCCATGGCCTGTATCATTGGCGTGGGAATCTTACTTTCCATACGGACTCGTTTTATCCAGGTTCGCAAATTTGGCGAATCCATGAGACAGACAATTGGCAAGTTATTTGACAAGACAAAGGCCAAGGACGGAGCCATCAGTCCCTTTCAGGCGGTATGTACAGCTCTGGCTGGAACAGTTGGAACTGGTAATATTGCCGGTGTGGCGGGAGCCATCGCTTTGGGTGGCCCGGGAGCCATCTTTTGGATGTGGTGTTCTGCTTTTCTTGGCATGGCGACCAAGTTCTCAGAGGTAACACTTGCTCTTTCTTATCGTGAAAAAAATGAGGCTGGAGAGTACGTTGGTGGACCTATGTATTACATCAAAAATGGTCTGTCAAAAAAATGGTACTTTTTGGCAGTTCTCTACGCCCTATTTGGTGTGCTTACAGTCTTTGGAACTGGAAATGCCACCCAGGTAAACACCATCGTGGCAGCCATCAATTCTGCTTTGGCCAGCAATCATATCACTGATGGAAGCAACAATCCAACCACCAACTTGATCATGGGAATTGTCATAGCAGCCATGGTTGCAATGGCCCTTCTTGGAGGAATCAAGCGTATCGGTCAGATTACGGAAAAATTGGTTCCCTTTATGGCTCTTTTATATATTGTTTTGGCCTTTGGTGTTATTTTTACACATATTAGCGCGGTGCCGGCAGTATTTGGTCAGATTTTTGCGGGAGCATTCAGCCCTCGCTCTGTCACGGGCGGCTTGGTAGGCTCCATGTTTCTTTCCATGAAAAAAGGTGTATCCAGGGGAATTTTTTCCAATGAAGCTGGACTTGGAACGGGATCTATTGCCCACGCATGTGCGGACAATTCAGACCCTACCAATCAGGGCCTGTTTGGAATATTTGAAGTCTTTGTGGATACCATCGTTATCTGTACACTGACAGGACTGGTTATCCTCCTTGCTGCACCGCAGATTTCTTACGGACAGGCGGCTGGAGCGGAACTGACCATCTCTGGATTTACAGCAACTTACGGAGGTTGGGTGTCTGTATTTACGGCTCTTGCCATGTGCTGTTTTGCCTTTTCTACCATCATCAGTTGGGGACTTTATGGTTCCCGCTGTATTGAGTTTCTAGGTGGAAACAAGTGGGTCAAACCATTTTTGGTGGTATATTCCTTTGTGTCCATTGTGGGAGCAACCATAGATTTGGGACTCATGTGGGATATTTCCGATACCTGCAATGGCCTGATGGTAATTCCAAACCTGATTGCCATCTTGATTTTATCGGGGCAGGTTCGTAAATTTGCTCGTGATATGGACTAAGACATTGCTGGTAACAGACTGGACTTTACTGCTATGTTGGTAATAGACGGGGTTTGACTGCTGTGCTTGGAATATGGATTAAAATTTGTCCTTGACCGATGAAAATCATAGTGGTAACCTAAGATGCGAACAGAATAATTGCTAGGGGCGCTAACGCTGAGAGATGCATCTGCATCGACCCTCATTACTTGAACCGGACAATGCCGGCGGAAGGAAGCTTGATTTTAGATCTCCTGGCATATATATGTAAAGGAGATTTTTTTATGAGTAAAACAAAATTTAGTGTCAAACAGTTGGCCTTTTGTGCCATGGCTATCGCATTGGGCTTTGCCCTTTCTTATGTGAAGATTTTTCACTTCCCTACCGGTGGTTCTATCACATTATTTTCCATGTTGGTAGTCTGCCTGCCTGGTTTTTGGTTCGGACCTGCTGTAGGTCTTATCACAGGTGTGGCTTACGGACTTTTGAATTTGATATTGGATCCTTATATCGTCTATCCAATGCAGGTGATTGTGGACTATATCCTTGCTTTCGGAGCCCTCGGCTTATCTGGATTTTTTGCCAATAGCAAACACGGACTTATCAAGGGATATATTGCAGCAGTCTTGGGAAGATATGTCTTCGCTGTAATCTCTGGATGGATTTTCTTTGGAGAGTACGCATGGGAAGGCTGGGGTGCACTGCCATATTCCTTGGCTTATAATGCCATCTATATTTTTGCAGAAGCTGCACTTACTCTTATTATTTTAGCCATTCCTGCTGTGAAAAATCTTATGGGCCAGCTAAAGAAGATGGCAAGAGAGTAGAACTACCTTTGTACTTTCCCAGGTAAAAAACGAAAACCTTCGATTCTAAGACGGCTCGAAGTAGAACTACCTTCGTACTTCCCCTGGTAAAAATCCATAGCGTTCCTTGAACTTGCGATAAAAAAATCCTTGGTTGCGATAGCCAACGCTCTCAGCGATGGATGCGACAGAATCGTCTTGGGAGCGCAAGAGCTGCAGGGCTTTTGCAAGGCGGATTTCCTGTATGTAGGCGGAGAGGGTAATATCTTCTGCTCCTCGAAAGAGGCGGTTTAAATAGTCCGGGCTATAGTGGAAGGCTTCGGCGATGGATTTTACTGATACATCTGATAGATTGGATGCGATATATTCTTTGATGTCGATAAGAAGCGCCTCGTGAAAAGCCTTGGTATCTTCCGTCATCATCTGCATACGAAATTCCTGGGTTAATAGATCGATGATGCGTTCCACATAGCCGATGATAATATGTTTTTTCCCAGGACGGTTTTTGATGAGTTCTTCTAAAATAGTATAAAAGGCATGGTAAGTAAGCGGAGTCTGATCAAAAGGAGAGAAGCGGATATAGAAATATTCGCTTCTTTTTTGATTGAGCAAATTTTTTAGCGAATGCATGTAAGTGTCTTTTTTTGTATTTTCCATATATTGGTCAAAGAAACTGTCATCGATGTCTAAGCACAAAATGGTGCAATCGTCGGCAGAAAGATATTCGCCGTGGAGGACATTGGCGGAGATAAGAAGCATCTCTCCTTGGGATATCTGCACATCCTGATTTTCGATATGGATGCGCAAAAAACCCTTGGCTACGTATATGAGCTCAATATGGCTATGGGTATGCAGGTCGCATCTTCGGCCGTTTTCAAAGGGAATTAAAAAAGTATAGGCCTCCGGTGATGAGATGGATGAATAAAAAAATTCCTGCTTGGATGACTTGCTGGTATTCCATCCCGTCAAAGTCACCAGATCATAGGTAAGCCTGCGTGGTGAGTTTTGAAAATGATAGGAATCACCCAAAAGGGCCTGGTGCTCCTCATAGCTTTTTACCGTGGGCTGAAAAAGGGCTTTTTTATTAACTTCTTCTTTTATCAAATCTGTAATATTCATAAAAAAAGTATATCACAAAAATAAAAAAATAAAACGCTATGTCGGATTTGGTAAGTAAAAAATATGGGGGAATACGGCATAGGAAATTTATAATCGAATCACTTGATACTAAGATATGTATATCTCGCAGTAGTAAGCTAATACGATATAAACGTAAAAATAAATTAGAAAGGATGATTTGTTATGACAAGTAAAAGAACAGTATTTAGCGTAGATGGCAAGCCTTTTATCGCCATCGCCGGAGAATCTCACAACTCTAGTTCTTCGGATCCAGAATTTATGAAGGGAGTCTGGGACAAGGCCGAGCAGGAGGGATTAAACACTCTGCTTCTTCCTATGACATGGGAATTATGCGAACCAGTAGAAGGTCAGTTTGATTTTGCCATTGTTGATGCTTTAATCAACCAGGCGAGAGAACGGAATATGCACATCGTATTCCTTTGGTTTGGTACCTGGAAGAATGCCCAGTGTATGTACGCACCAGAATGGGTAAAGAAGGATATGGTACGTTTCCCTAGAGCTCAGATTGAAAAGGGTAAAAATAAGACCAAATTAGCACAATTTTTTGGCATGGAGTACACCACACTTTCCGCTTTTGGCCAGGAGACCATGAAGGCTGATGCCAATGCTTTTGCAAAACTCATGGCTCATATCAAGGAAGTAGATGAAGGAAAAGATACTGTCATCGGCATGCAGGTAGAAAATGAGACTGGTATGCATGGAAGCGACAGAGAATATTCAGATCTTGCGGATGAGAAATTTGCAGAGACTGTTCCAGCAGATTTTGTATCATTTATGAAGTCGCATACTGATACCATGGAGGCAGGTATCAAGGAGGCTGTAGAAAATGGTGCTGCATCTGGAACCTGGGAAGAAGTATTTGGACCATGTGCCGGTGAGATTTTTACAGCTTATTATGTGGCTTCTTATGTAGAAAATGTTGCAGCAGCAGGAAAAGCAGTATACAACCTGCCATTTTCAGCGAACTGCTGGCTCGACAAGGGTGAAGAAGTTGGCAATTATCCAACAGGTGGCCCAGTTGCCAAGGTTATGGAAGTATGGCGCTATGCTGCACCTTCTATCGATGTGATTGCTCCAGATATCTATGTTAAAAACTTTACTGAAATCTGTGAGACTTACACAAAGATGGACAATCCTTTGTATATCCCTGAGACAGCAACTCATTCTCACTGCGCTCCACGATTGGTATACACTATCGGTCATCATCATGCTACATGTTTTGCACCATTTGGTTTTGAGGATATGGGAGAACCATTTGATGATGTATCAGCTTATCTATTTGGTATAGATGTAACTGATCCACTTTTGCAGACACCACAGAATGTG
This sequence comes from Lachnospiraceae bacterium, assembly GCA_963644225.1. Lineage (GTDB taxonomy): Bacteria > Bacillota > Clostridia > Lachnospirales > Lachnospiraceae > Pararoseburia. Next base: position 9,498 of record CAVIOJ010000179.1, read on the forward strand.
GCAGAGTATCGTTTCTGCGCATCGACTTTAAATGAAATGATGCCACTCTTGACGGAGGCTTATGGCACTGACAATTTGCAGGCTGTAATTTCTGAAAAACTCGACATGACTCCACTTGATTTATCCAAGGGGGCAGCAGCTTTGATGTCAGGAGCAAAGGAACAGGAAGATACCATGATCTTTGGCGATTTTGGATTTAAGATAATTATGAATCTGCCAATGGTAACCAGAAAAGATGGTGTATGCATGATTCTAAAAGCTGATGAGGATAGCTACTATATCTTGGCAAATGGCTGTATGATCGCACCATTTTCCATGAATCCTGACAAGCCAAACTACGATATCATCGCCCTTGACGAAGGCAAGTTTGTAGATGGCCAGTGGAAAGCCGGTCGTCGCCTAAACGGAGACGAATCCTCTCAACTATGCTACAACGAATACACCCTCCTAAAACTAAAAGTATTTACATACAAGTAAAAATTAAAATCCCCGCCCTTTCACGCAGATTCACTCTGCTGGGGCGGGGCTTTTTTTGCTTAA
>CAVIOJ010000180.1:0-14016 GCA_963644225.1 Lachnospiraceae bacterium
GTTAATAAAAGTATCTACGACTTCTTTTGCTCTGTCAGGATAATTGGTAATAATAGCATGAATACCATAACGGCAGCAGGCCTCCATATCCTCTTTTTCGTTGACAGTCCATACATTTAAGTCTAAGCCTTCCTTTTTGCACTCATCCACAAAACCTTCGAACTGCAGATTGTAAAAAGCAGGATGCAAGGCATCAACGCCATGTTTCTTTCCATATGCCGGCATATCGATAGGACCATCTGCATAAAGAAATCCAACGGTAGCTTTTGGCTCTAACTTTTGAATCTTCTGTACAGTGTAATGGTTGAAAGAAGAATAGCAAACTCTGTCCTCCATACCCATTTCCTTGGTTAGCTCTAAAATCTTTTCCTCGATATTTTCATAGAAAATAATGCCGGTTTTAATCTCAATATTGATAAAAAGCCCTGCAGGTTTTAAGAGTTCAAAGACCTCACGCATGGTAGGAATATCGGCATGAGCATATTTTGGCTTTGTCTTGTTGTAATTGAACTGGCGAAGTTCCTCTAGAGTATAGTCTGCCACCTTGCCCTTGCCATCGCTGGTGCGGTCGATAGTCTCATCATGGATAACCACAATCTGACCGTCCTTTGTCAGCTGGATATCAAGTTCTACTCCATCCGCTCCCATTTCGATAGCCTTGCTAAAGGCTTCAAGTGTATTTTCCGGTGCATAACCGCTGGCTCCTCTGTGAGCCCACACTAATGGTTTTTTCATCTTAGTCCTCCACGTCAAATGCTTCTAATCCCTGCTTGATGCCTTCCTTGCTATCTCCATGTTTTACAAACTGCATGGTGATAAATGCCGCAATCATAAATACTGCTGCATATGGGAACAAAGTCTTGTAACCTACATGCTCAAGCAAAAATCCAGCAACAATCGGTGTGACAATCTGTGCTGACATACTAAAGGTATAGTAAAGTCCTGTGAACTTTCCAATATCGCTTCCCTTGCACATCTCGAGTACCATCGGAAGACTGTTGACATTGATTCCAGCCCAGCCAAATCCAACAAGTAAAAAGAGTACATATAAAATCGGATTGAATGTATCACTCATCAGCGAGAATGCCAATGCCACTACGAAACTAAGAAGCATCAGACCGATACCTGATAGAATTGTTTTTTTACGGCCCACAATACTGGCAATTTTTCCAACAGGCACATAAGCCAAGATCGCACCACCTGTGGCAACTGTCAGACAAAGAGAAGCCTGACCTGTAGTCATCTGCCAAACCGTCTTGGCATAGGTGGTAAACCAGGTCTCAAGAGCATTGTAAGCAAAGAACCAAAAAGCAACCGACAAAAGAAGGAATATCAGGCTTCGTTTTACTTCAGGTGGAAGCTCTGTATTGCCAGACTCATCTTCCACTTCCAGATTCTCCTCTGGATGTTTTGCCTCGTATTCTCTCATCTGCTGATTTAATTTGGTCTCATCTACTGTAATCATCACAATAATTACAGCAACCACCATGATACCAGCCACAATCAAAAAGATTGGGAGGTAATTTTCATGCTCTTCCTTGGAATTGAGAGTAACGCTTGCAATTACAAGATACATGATTCCGCCAAGAGCTCCCATGAGGTTGATGATGGCATTGGCTCTGCTTCGAAGTGGCTTTGGTGTGATATCCGGCATCAAAGCTACAGCCGGGCTACGATATGTACCCATAGCAACAAGAAGCGCTCCAAGAACTCCGATAAAGAGAGCCATCTTGGCTGTAGACGGGTTCTCGTAGTAGCTGTTGTCGATCAGTGGAATGAGAAGCATCAAAATCACAGCTGCAATGGTTCCAAACAAAATAAATGGCTTTCTCTTGCCCCACTTGCACTTGCAGCGGTCCGAGATTCCTCCAAACAAAGGAAGTAAGAACAAAGCCAGGACATTGTCCGCCGCCATAATAGCACCGGAAATGGTCTCATTCATGCCAAATGTGTAAGTCAGGATAATCGGTATAATGGCATTGTACATCTGCCAAAATGCGCATATCGAGAGAAATGCAAATCCCACTTGCACTGTCTTTTTTACATCGAGTTTCATTAAAAAATCCCCCTTAAATTAATACTGGTAAAGCTTCGCTCGAGGAGCGATTAACTATAAAAATTATAACATTGCGCCACACCTGGGTAAACTAAAAAGATTGTAAAGTGAATTGTATAATTTTTTACAGAATGTTAGAATTTAAGGGCAAGAGAAACCAAATGCCAAGGAGGCAAATTATGTATATTCAACTAAACGGACAGATTCTTCAATATGAAAGAACCGGTGAAGGGCGTCCGATTATTTTTTTACACGGCAACGGAGAATCTCACGAGATTTGGGATAAAATGTGCGAGACAATGTCTCTTGATTATTCCGTCTACGCCATAGATAGCCGAGGACAAGGCGGCAGTGCTACTCCAAAAGAATATCACTACCAGGATATGGCTGATGATATAGGTCTTTTCATCACATCCTTATCTATCGAAAAGCCTCTTCTTGTAGGTTTTAGCGACGGTGCCATCATCGCCCTTTTGCTTGCGATAAAAAATCAGGATTTACTCTCTGGTATAGTACTTTGCGGATGCAATTTATCACCAAAAGGACTTAGTGGTTCTGCCAGAAGGGAGATCAAGTCCCTCTATAAAAAGACCAAAAGTCCTCTGGTAGAGATGATGATGCTCGAGCCAAATATCGATGCTGGGCAGTTGTCTTCGATTAGCATTCCAGCCCTAGTTTGTGCCGGCAGCAAGGACATGATAAAGCCAAAAGAAACCCAGACCATCAAAGACAGTTTAGGCAATGCTTCCCTTCATATATTTGAAGGAGAGACTCACGGCAGCTATATCGAGCACACCGACAAATTGGCTCCCGTCCTTCGTAAATTTTTAGAACAGATTTCTTTTTAGTTATAAGAATACTAAAAACCCACCGCCTAAAGGCAGTGGGTTTTTTTCATTTATAAATCAATCTTACTTGGCTGCTATGACATCCTTCATGTCGTAGTAGCCTGGTTTTTTTCCTGCCAAGAACTTGGCTGCCTCTATGGCACCCTTGGCAAAAACGCTCTTGGAGTATGCTGTATGACTGAAAGTGATTACCTCATCGCAACCAGCAAAAATAATTTCATGCTCGCCCACGATAGAACCACCGCGGACAGCAGAGATTCCAATTTCTTTTTTCTCGCGTTTCTTTCTTTCCTTGGAGCGATCGTAAACGTATTCATAAGAATTGTCTAGTCTCTCATTGATGGAATCAGCCAGTGCAAGGGCTGTTCCACTAGGAGCATCCAATTTTTGATTGTGATGCTTTTCTACAATCTCGATATCGAATCCCGCATCTGCAAAGACATCTGTCGCTTTTTTCAAAAGGTCCATCAAGGTATTGATTCCAAGTGACATATTGGCTGATTTTAGGATGGCAACATCTTTTGAAAGGCTCTCCACGCGAGCCAACTGTTCGTCAGAAAGTCCCGTAGTGCACAATACAACAGGTGTTTTTGTCTCTTCTACGTAATCCAACAAGCCATCAATTGCCTTGGCATTGCAAAAATCGATGATAACGTCCACATCGATGTCACAATCTTTTAATGATTTGAAAACTGGATAATCATTGTCAATACCATCGTACAAATCAATTCCTGCTACAATCTCAATTCCTGTATCTTCTTTGCAGAGATCAGTGATAACTCTGCCCATATGGCCATTGCAGCCATGCATCATTGCTTTTATCATATTAGTCCTTCTATCTATTGTGTATTTTTCTATCTCTTATAAAATGCCATATTCCTGCATGCATTTTTTCAAAACTGCTGCATTGGCATCTCCCATCTCACAAAGTGGTGAGCGAAGGGATCCTACTTCCATTCCCATGAAGTTCAAGGCCTTCTTGACTGGGATTGGATTGACTTCGCTAAACAAAGCATCTACCAAATCCAAAGACTTCATCTGAAGTTCCAAAGCCTTTTTGTAATCGCCGGCCAAATAGCTGGCACACATATCATGAGTCTGCTGTGGAGCGATATTGGCGATAACGGAAATCACGCCGATGCCTCCGATAGACATAAGTGGTACTACAAGTCCATCTTCACCAGAATACAACTCCAAGTTACCATCACACAGATTCATTGTCTTGATAGCCTGTGCCATGTTGCCGGTCGCTTCCTTGAGTCCAACGATATTGTCATTTTCTTTTACCAGAGTAGCTACTGTCTCCGGCAAAATATTGCAGCCGGTTCTTCCAGGAACATTGTATAAAATGATAGGCAGCTTGGTCTCAGCGGCAATCTGGCTATAGTGTTTGATCAAACCGGTCTGAGTCGCCTTGTTGTAATAAGGTGTAACAATAAGGGCTCCATCTGCTCCATCTTCCTCTGCCTCTTTTGTCAGCTGAATAGCGGTTTTCGTGCAGTTTGAACCAGTACCAGCCACTACTGGAATACGATGTCTGGTAAACTCCACTGCTTTTTTTATAACATTTCTATGCTCTTCCATGGTAAGAGTAGCACCCTCACCTGTGGTTCCAGCAATTACGATACAGTCTGTGTGGTTGGCAACATGAAAATCAATCAGTTCTTCTAATTTATCGTAATTGACCTCCAAGTCCTCTTTCATAGGTGTGACAATTGCAACACCTGATCCTGTAAAAATCGACATGCCCTTTTCCTCCTTCATGTTCATATAGGTATAATTTGGAATTTTATTTTTATAGTACAAAGAAAAAACCAGCTCATGAGGAGCTGGCAATCAATTCGCTTCCATGATAGCTCCCCATCTCTGTAAGAGATGACAGTCACAAATTTGTTCAACTTGTGCCCAAGTTCGCACCCGCAGATGATACGTCCTTTCGGCGTGCCTCCCTTTCCTTCACATTCAACTGTCTCTGCTACATCCTGTGAAATACTGATGAATTACGCAACCTCTACCTTTATTCAATATAAAAAATATAGCATTCTGCCCTAGCCTTGTCAACACAGATACCGGCTTTATCTCGGCACAATTTCTAAGACCGATCCCGCCATCTTTGCAACCCCAGGAAGTAAGTCCCTACCAGTCAAAATAACATCTGTATATAGTGACTTATTGCGCAAAATATCAATAATCTGATCTTCTGTGGCCATTCCTTCTTCTACCAGTCCAAGAATCTCGTCCAAAACCAGCACATCACACTGACCTGTCATCAAGGCTTTCTTTGCAAAATTGAGACCATTTTGAATATTTTGTCTCTGCTCATTTTTTTCTTCCTCGTTGAGTTCGGCAAAGCCTTCAGCACAACGCTCGAAGCGGAAAATCTTGAGTTCTGGCTCCAATCGTGATAAATAGTCCGTATCCAACTGGCCCTTCATAAACTGTACAACATATGCTATCTGTCCATTGCTGGCCTTGCGAATAGCATTGCCAAGAGCTGCCGATGACTTGCCCTGGCCCTCGCCATAATAGACCTGAATGATTCCTTTTTCCATAATTCCTCCAATGCGACTACTCCCTCAATCGCTCAAGTGCACAAAGTTTACCACAGTTATTTCTTTTTGGCAATTATCTTCCGCATTTCTACATTTTTTCTAAATTCCAGGGCAAATCCATCTTAATTTCAGTAGAAATCACACCCCTTTTTGCCTTGTAAATAAAGGAAATCGTGATAAAATAGATTGGTATGGCTAATTTTATCCTTAGTCATATGAAATGAAAAAGATTTTAGTAACGTTTTATAAGGTTTATTACAGAAAGAAGGAGAACATGAAACAGACAAGAGATGACATTCGAAATATTGCCATTATCGCCCACGTTGATCACGGTAAAACCACTCTGGTTGACGAGCTCTTGAAGCAAAGCGGTGTCTTCCGTGCCAATCAGGAAGTTGCTGAGCGTGTAATGGATTCCAACGATATCGAGCGTGAGCGTGGTATCACTATTCTCTCAAAAAATACTGCTGTATTTTACAAGGATACAAAAATCAACATTATCGATACTCCTGGACATGCAGACTTTGGTGGTGAAGTAGAACGTGTCCTTAAAATGGTAGACGGAGTTGTCCTGGTAGTAGACGCTTTTGAAGGTGCTATGCCACAGACTAAATTCGTTCTTATGAAAGCACTTGATTTGGATCTGCCAGTCATCGTTTGTATCAACAAAATCGACCGTCCTGAGGCTCGCCCAGATGATGTTATCGATGAAGTATTAGAGCTCTTTATGGATTTGGATGCTTCTGATGAGCAGTTGGATTGTCCATTTGTCTACGCTTCTGCAAAAGAAGGATTTGCTGTGCGCAGCTTAGACGACGAGCGAAAAGACATGATTCCTCTTTTTGAGACTATCATCGACTATATTCCTGCTCCTACCGGAGACCCAGAAGCCAATACCCAGGTTTTGATTTCTACTATCGACTACAACGAATATGTAGGTCGTATCGGTATCGGTAAGGTAGACAACGGTTCTTTAAAAATCAACCAGGAAGTCGCTGTGGTAAACCACCACGAGCCAGACAAGTTGAAAAAAGTCCGCATCAACAAATTATATGAATATGACGGTTTGGACAAGGTAGATGTAGAGGAAGCCCAGATTGGTTCTATCGTAGCCATCTCAGGTATTGCAGACATCCATATCGGAGATACCATCTGCGGAACTGAGAATCCAGAACCGATTCCATTCCAGAAGATTTCTGAGCCGACCATTTCCATGAACTTCATCGTAAATGACAGTCCACTGGCTGGTCAGGAAGGAAAGTTTGTTACTTCCCGTCATATCCGTGATCGTCTTTTCAAGGAGCTCAATACTGACGTATCTCTTCGTGTTGAGGAGACAGATTCAGCTGACAGCTACAAGGTATCTGGACGTGGCGAATTGCATTTGTCAGTTCTTATCGAGAATATGCGCCGCGAAGGTTTCGAATTTGCCGTATCAAAGGCAGAAGTACTTTATCACACCGATGAAAACGGTAAAAAATTGGAGCCAATGGAGCGCGCTTATGTAGATGTTCCGGATGAATTTACCGGCGCTGTTATCGAAAAGCTCAGCCAGCGTAAGGGCGAGTTGCAAAACATGACTCCTATCACTGGTGGCTACACTCGTATCGAATTTTTGATTCCTTCTAGAGGATTGATTGGATATCGTGGAGAGTTCATGACAGATACCAAGGGAAACGGTATCATCAACACCATCTTCGAGGGATACGCTCCATACAAGGGAGATATCGCTTACCGTAAGCAGGGTTCTTTGATTGCATTTGAATCTGGAGAGTCTGTTGCTTACGGACTTTTCTCTGCACAGGACCGTGGAACACTCTTTATCGGAGCTGGTGAAAAGGTATATGGCGGTATGGTAATCGGTTCTTCTTCTCGTCAGGAAGATATCGAGTTGAACGTCTGCAAGAAAAAGCATTTGACCAATACACGTTCTTCTTCTGCAGATGAAGCCTTGACCTTGGTTCCACCAAAGATCTTAAGTCTTGAACAGGCCCTCGATTTCATCGACACAGACGAGCTTCTTGAAGTAACACCAGAAAGCCTGCGTATCCGCAAGCGTATTTTGGATCCTACTCTTAGAAAGAGAGCAAGCTTCAATAAAAAGTAATTAAAAATCAAAAAGCGTTTGGCCATAGTTTTCTATCAGCCAAACGCTTTTTTTATAGTGATTTATAGAATGCACATTTGCATCAATCTCAAATACTATGAAAAGTACTTTTCCTTTATGATCTCAACAGGCATATCCTGACCAGTCCAAAGTTTAAATGATGCTGCTCCTTGGTATAAAAGCATATACATGCCGTTGCCGGTCTTGCAGCCTGCCGCCTTTGCTTCACGAAGAAGTCTGGTCTCCTGTGGATTGTAGATCACATCAAATACAAAGAGGTCAGGATGGAACATAGTGGTATCTGTGATGATAGTAGCATCTGTCTTTGGTGCCATACCAACAGAAGTTCCATTTACAAGGATAGCTGAGTCTGCAATAGAAGCTCTAAGGATCTCTGGATCCTCATAATCATGTAAAGTCACCTTGCAGTCGGTTCGCTCATTTAACTGGTTGACGATATCTTGGGCGCGATCCCAGAAAGCGTCTTTGATATTGAATACATTGATCTCAGCTACACCATCCAAAGCTGCCTGTACCAAAATAGCAGTTGCAGCACCGCCAGCGCCAAGAAGTGTCATCTTCTTTCCGATGATATCCACTCCATTTTCTGCCACGGCACGCATAAAACCAACACCATCTGTAGTATAGGCTGTCAAAACACCGTCATCATTGACAATGGTATTGCAAGCACCAGAAATCTCAGATGCAGGAGAAACCTTGTCAGCAAGTTTGCACATGATATTTTTTCCAGGCATGGTGATATTCCAACCGCGAGCGCCCATGGTGCGAAGTCCCTCTACCGCCTTTGGCATCTGGTCTTCTGGCACATCAAATGCAAGATAAGCATAATCGAGTCCTAATTGTTTGCATGCCTCATTGTGCATAGCCGGTGAAACACTGTGCGCTACCGGGCTGCCTAAGAGGCACAAAAGTCCTGTATGTCCTGTAATTTCTTTTCCCATCTTCTTATCCTCTTTTCTTCTCTTTAAATTTATCTTTGTGGCAATACTCTTTTTTGAGTCTTGCTCTTTGAATTTGCATATCCTTCAGGAAAAAATGTAATCTCTACTCATTTACCTTTGTGATAATCTCTTCGCATATCTGATAAGCACTTTTTCCATCTGTAGAAATCACAATATCAGCTGCCGCCTCATAAGCTGGTCTTCTCTTTTCCATCAAATCTGTGATGTCATTTACATTCTTTTTGTTCTCGAGAAGTGGTCTGTCATGGTTACCCTTGACACGGTCTAAAATAGTCTCTGGGTTTGCAGTAAGAAGCACTACCTTACCACTTTTTCTCATCTCATCTACATTGACCTGGCGCATTGCAACGCCACCGCCGCAGGAAATAATTTTATTTTTAGCGCCCTGGCAATCCTTGAGAAGCTGTGTCTCTTCATTTCTAAAATATTCTTCACCGTGAAGTTCAAAAATTTCAGAAATACTCATGCCATTATTTTTGGCGATAATCTCGTCCATCTCAATAACATCCATGGCAAAAGTATGCTGAAGTGCCTTGGATACAGTACTCTTTCCAACTCCCATAAAGCCAATGAGGAAAATATTGAAGTCGAAAATCTCATGAGACTGAATTCGCTTGCTGCGATAGAGTATGCTCTCATAGACTTTCAAAATAGATTTTTTATATTTGTAATCGCCGAGTTTGTCAGCCACGAAGCGTTTCTTACGCTCTTCCTCTTCTGGCTGTACAACCTCCATGCCATTTTCCTGCTTGTAATTGGTAATTTCCTGAATGATCTGATAGCGCATACGAAGCGCGTCCACGATAATCTCGTCACACATATCCAGATCATGTCTTAACTTTTCAATCTCCTTCATAATGCCTTCCCTTAGTTCTTTTTTTCTAAATAAATGCCCGTTTTTTTCCTTGTTAGGCATTAACTCTGTTAAATGATAACTTATGAACTAGGCAAAATCAAGCACTTTTTTACTTTAAAGTGATAAAGTTTGTCATATCCCATACTTACTCATAAAAAAACATGAAAAAAGGCACCAAAAAGGCACCTTTTTCCATGTTGTATGATTAGAGTTTTGTGAAAGGCAAAATCATGACTCGATAGCGAGTCCCAATGATGAATCTGTGTCTGGTCAAAAAGGCCAAAAACGAACTAGATTCCTAATTTTTCCTTCATATAAGCAATATCTGTAGACTTGCCTGTATAGAGTTCGATAGCGATCAAAGCCTGGAAAAGCATCATGCTCATTCCGTTATATACACGCTCAACTCCTGCTTCCTTGGCCTGTTTCATCATAACAGTCTCTCTTGGAGCATATACAGTATCAGTTACAATCAAATCCTTGCGGAAGAATGAAGGATCTGGGATGTTTGATAAATCTTCCAATGGATGCATACCAACTCCTGTTGCATCACAGAAGATGTCAGCTTCCTGCATTAATTTTTTAAGCAAATCCTTGTCATCAAGGTCATTCATGGTAGCCTTGCAGTTTGTGTTCTTGTTGATGGTATCAACGATTTCTACTCCTCTGTCGTAGAACTTGTCCTTGATATTGAAGATATGCATCTCAGCGATACCGTCCAAAGCTCCACGAACAGCGATTGCTGTAGCAGCTCCACCGGTTCCGATAAGAACCATCTTCATTCCCTTGAAGTCGATACCTTCTTCTTTGATTCCCTGCCAATAGCCCATACCATCGGTGTTGTAACCTTTTAACTTTCCTGTTACATTGCCCTCGGCATCTCTTGTATTTACTACAGTATTGATAGCTCCGCAAAGTCTTGCAGCCTCATCTACTTCGTCTAAGTACTTGTGTACAACAGTCTTGTTTGGCATAGAGATGTTTGATCCTAACATCTTGAGTGCACGGATTGATTCAACTGCTGCTGGAAGTGAATCATTGTCAACTTCGAATGCAAGCTGAATTACGTCATCTCCGTTCTTGTCATATGCAAGATTGTGAGTTGTTGGTGACTGGCTGTGGCGAATAGGATAAGCCATAAGTCCTACTAATTCTGTATGTCCTGTAATATTTGGCATGATAATTACCTCGTTCTTTCTACACTTTTTACTGTATCTTTTCAAATTTTGTGGCAATGCAAAATCTTCTAAGCAGTGCTACATTTTGTACAAGTAGTCGTCTGATTACTCTTCTATGATAGATAAATCCAAGAATCCTCTGGCCTCAAGTACGTTTAAGATAGCTCGTCCATCCATGGTTCCTTCCATGATACGTCTTGCACGAACAGAATCTCCTACCGGATAAACATAAGTATCGGTATCTTCAAATGTCTCCTGCAACTCTGCAAGGATAGGATTGTTGGCTCTCATTCCAAGGCAGTTGAATCCCAAATCAAATGGAATGTCTGTAACCTGTCCATCTGGAAGCTTTACGGTAAAGGCATCAGCTTTTACTTCCTGTAATGCAGTGTTGACATATTCCTTAACTCCATACATATCGAAAGTCTCACGCATAGAGCATTTTGTAATAGGGTCTGCAAGCATACCAATCTGTGGAAGCATATCGATAATAGTACACTCTGCTCCTCTTGGGGCAAAATATTCAACCACATCAAGACCTACAGAACCGCCTCCTACAACGACAACTTTTTTGCCCTTGCAGAAATCATCTGGATAATCTCCTGCATTCATTTTGTTGATCATTCCAAAAATGGTCTGAACATTTCCTGCATCCAGATTCTCCTGAAGTCCAGTAATCGGTGGAACAAGTGGAACAGAACCTGTTGCATTAACAACAACATCTGGTTTGAACTGTTTGATGTCATCGATAGTTGCTTCTGTATTTAAAAATACATAGAGATTGTTGAGTCTTGATGCTCTGGCCTCCAAGTATTTTGGGAAGTCCTTCATACGAGTCTTGCTTGGCATATCTGAGATGAAGGTAGAAAGTCCACCGAGGTGATCGCTTTTTTCCAAAACAAATACGTTACAGCCTACTTCTGCTGCAGTACAAGCTGCCTCAAGACCAGCAGTACCACCACCCACAACAACAACGTTGCAGTTTTTATTTACTTTTAATTTTTTATAAACATCGCCCTCTGGAACAGCAGGGTTTACAGTACAACGGATTGGATGATTGACACCGATTCGATTTCCTGCACAACCAACGTTACAAGAAATACATTTTCTAAGGATGTCTTCCTCTCCAGCTGCTACTTTGTTGACCCAGTTTGGTTCAGCAATAAGGCCACGGCCCATACCAACGATATCAACATCGCCGCTCTCTAAGATTGCCTCAACCACCTTTGGATCACGGTAGTTTCCAGCATTGATAACTGGCTTTTTAAATTTATCTTTTACTGCTCTTGCCATGTAAGAACGCCATCCGTCTGGCAAGAAGTTAGAATCGATCTGGTACTGAAGTGATGGGTTCAATCCGCAAGATACATCATACATATCTACGAATTCATCCAAGTACTCAAGATACTCTAAAGTATCCTCTAAGGTATTGCCGCCCTCTACTCTTTCCTCTGCGGAAATACGTACAATAATCGGGAACCAAGGTCCTACCTGCTTACGAACTTCCTCTAAAACCATACGTGGGAAGCGAAGACGATTCTCTACAGATCCGCCGAACTCATCAGTTCTCTTGTTGTAATAAGGCGAGATAAACTGGCTCATCAAATAAGAATGTCCACAGTGAATCTCAACGCAGTCAAATCCGATATCACGAACACGCTTGGCTGCCTCACCATATTTGCGTACTGTTGTCAAAATCTCTTCCTTGGTCATAGGACGAGGGATCTCGCCGCCTACCTTGGTAGGAACATTTGATGAAGAAACTGTCTCCATACCTGTACGTGCGCTGGAAGCAGATGCTCCTGCATGGTTGATCTGAATTGCTACGGTCGCTCCGCTTTTATGCAATTTCTCAACCAACTGATAGTAACGTGGCATGAAACTGTCATGGTCGATACGAATCTGGCTGGTTCCATTAGAACCTACTGGATATTCCACATTGGCATTCTCCAAAATAATAAGACCAGTGCCGCCCTTTGCACGAAGGGAATAATAGTTCATGTGTCGGTTACTCATCTCACCGCTGGTCTCGCCATAGTTTGTTCCCATAGGTGTCATGGCGATACGGTTTTTAATCGTCGTCCGCTTGATTGTGATTGGTTCAAAAATCTTTGGATAATTGGTTTTCATGATTTTACTCTCCTTAACCCTTATGTTGCTTGAACGACATTTCTTTGTTTGTGACAATTACATCTTATACCCTTTGACTAATAATTAACAATATCTTTCAGGTAAACTTTTGATACACTCAGGCTATCAATTGTCTGATTTTGTGCTTCTTCTTTCATATATGAAATAAAACGCTCCACTGCTGGCAGATGATAAGCATCCTTTTTCCAAAACATAAAAACCTGGTGGTAGATAGAAAGCCCCTTGATCTTGTGAATATTTATCCCCGGATTTCCATCTAAAATATCCGTCCTTGGCATAAGGGCAATTCCAAAGTGTTCCTTTACCAATGCCACTACCGAATACTCATCTGGACATTCCACCACAATACTTGGCTCCACACCATATTTCCTGTAGAGAGCCTTCTGGTGACTTCCCATCCAGGAATCTTTGTCATATCCGATGACCGGATAATTGCCAAGTGTAGTAAGAGGTAGTTCCTCCTGCCCCTCCAATTCATGTCCCAATGGCGTGATTATCACCAACTCTTCATTGATCAAAGGGAAATATTCCAAATCCTCCATCTGCAAATATCCCCCGAAACCAACATCAAGTTCTCCGCTTCGCACCTTCTTAGCTATGGCCGGAGTATGATTTTGCCAAAAGTTAAAAACCACCTTTTCATTTTCTGGATTATCTAAAAATTTCCTTGCCTTGTGCGGAATATAGTGTCCCGCCAAAGGAAAGACATAACCGACATCGATTTTTCCGCCAGATCCCGAGAGTTCCTGCATCTTATCCAAGGCCACATCACAGTCCTCGATAATCTTGGTGACATGTTCCAAAAAAAGATGCCCCGCCTTGGTCAGATGAACTCCTCTTCCTTCTTTTTTAAATAGGGTTATTCCCAGTTCCTCCTCCAAAGACGCCATAGCCCTGCTAAGAGACGGCTGCGAGACATATAGTTCCTCCGCCGCCTGATGATAATTCTCATAAGTAGCTACCTTCTTAAAATAAATCAACTGATTCAGTGTCATAATACCCTCCTCCATTATATGTGGGCCCTTGCGACTTAAATACACGCTGGCTACTGCCCCCACAGCCTTCGGTGGGCTGTTGAATCTTGGCGCCTGGGGCAAACCTGCGGCCGGGGCTAGCGGTCCCTGCATCCGGATTTGACCTTTGGGACTTGCTATCTAGGGCCTTGTCTGTTTTACAGTGATATGGTATCTGGGGCTGGCCGAAGCCTTGAGTGGGCCAAACATTTCGGGCGAATTGCGTAAATTTGTTAGGTATCGATTTGAGGCTTGGGGTTTGTGTACATTTA
>CAVIOJ010000181.1:0-3024 GCA_963644225.1 Lachnospiraceae bacterium
ACACAAGATTTTGTAAGGGATATTCTTCATGTACCAACACACAAAAAAGGACTTACATTCGTAAGTCCTTTTACCTATATTTCGTCCTTGATTATGTTTTATTAGCGAATCGACTTGCTCTTGGCATTTGCAAGTTCATCAAATACCGCATCATTTAATACCTTGATGTAGGTTCCCTTCATACCAGACGAACGAGACTCTATAACACCTGCACTTTCAAATTTACGAAGAGCATTTACAATAACTGATCTCGTAATACCTACACGATCAGCAATTCTTGATGCAACTAATATACCTTCCTGTCCATCTAATTCCTTGAAAATATGAATAATAGCCTCTAACTCAGAATAAGAAAGTGAGTCAATCGCCTTTTCCACTTCTTTTGTCTTGCGATTTTCCTCGGCATTTTCTTCGTTTACAGACCGCATCATCTCAAGGCCAACTACAGTAGTACCATATTCGCAGAGAATAATATCATCAATATCATATTGTTTATCATAACGATAAACAAATAATGTTCCAAGACGTTCTCCTGCAATATCAAGCGGAGCAATAATTGCAGAGTACTTATTAATGTCTTCTCCCTCAAATCCCAAGGTTTGTAAGTTCACATTTTCTTTTGTAGAAAGAACACCAAGCAGACGCTCATTCAATAGTGGATCAATAAATCCACCGACTTCTCCTACAATCATCTCAGTGATATCCTTGGTCTTGTTGCTGTGGCTTACACCAAGCACTTTTCCTTTTTTACTAATAACTAAAATACAAGAATCCAAGATTTCCGTCAGCACCTGGCAGATATCATTGAATACAACTTTTGACGAATTATTGTTATGAAGTAACTTTCCAATTTTACGTGTCTTATCTAAAAGTTGAACACTCATGCTTTCCTCCTTACATACTATGTCCAAAAAATAACAAAATTATATTAGCATACAAGTTTTACAACTTCAATCATTTTCTGAAAATTCCACGCATTTCATCAAATTGTGTATTTATAGAGAAAACTTCTCTTAGTCTTCTTCGCTTGCTGACTCTACATAGCGACATTCATCGTTAGCACACATATCTTTCTTGCCCTTGCGAACCATGTAAGTACCACACTTTGGACAATTTTTGCCAACTGGTCTTGCCCAAGACATAAAGTCACAATTTGGATTATCCTCACATCCAAAGAATCTACGGCCCTTCTGAGACTTCTTCATCACCAAATCTTTTCCACATTTAGGACATGCAACCCCTATTTTTTCAAGATATGGCTTGGTGTTGCGACAATCAGGGAAGCCAGGACAAGCCAAGAATTTTCCGTGTGGGCCATATTTTATAACCATATTTCTGCCACATTCTTCGCAGATTACATCCGTCACTTCATCTTCTATTTTAACTTTTTCCAAATCTCTTTCTGCCACTTCTACAGCAGCTTCCAAATCCGGATAGAAGTTTCTGATAACGGACTTCCATTCTACATTGCCTTCTTCAATCTGATCTAAAAGGCCTTCCATATTGGCTGTGAAATTCTCATCAACAATTGAAGGGAAAGATTCAGTCATAATGGAATTGACTACATCACCAAGTTCTGTAACATAAATATTTTTTGCTTCCTTGGTAATATAACGGCGCTTCAAAAGTGTAGATATAATCGGTGAATAGGTACTAGGTCTTCCTATGCCAAGTTCCTCTAACATATGCACTAATGATGCTTCGGTAAAGTGCGCTGGTGGTTGAGTAAAATGCTGCTTCTCATCGAATGAAGAAAAGGCGAGTTTGCTATCCTCACTCAAGGCGTGAGCGCTCAATTTTTTATCTTCTTTTTCCTCTTCCGCATCTGTATAAACTAACATAAAGCCGTCAAAAATACGTTTAGAATCTGATACGTTAAAACGATAATCTTTAGCAGCAATTTTTACGCTGACAGTTTCATACATGGCAGAACTCATCTGACTAGCAACAAAGCGCTTCCAAATCAATTGATACAAACGGAATTGATCTCTAGACAGGGAATCCTTGATTTCAGAAGGGATTCTTGTAATATCTGATGGACGGATGGCTTCGTGGGCATCCTGAACCTTAGCGCCATTTGTTTTTGCTTTGGCGATTCCTTCTTTTTGATAATCCTGTCCATAATTTTCTGCGATAAAATCTGCAGCAGCAACTTTTGCTTCCTCTGATACACGAGTAGAGTCAGTACGAAGATATGTAATCAAACCAACGGTTCCCATGCCCTTTACATCGACACCTTCATACAACTGCTGTGCAATACGCATAGTTTTTTGAATGGAAAAATTAAGTGCTTTTGATGCTTCCTGCTGTAAAGTACTTGTGGTAAAAGGAAGAGGCGCTTTTTTCTCACGTTTTCCCTTTTTAATACTGTCAACCACATAAGAAGCAGTCTTTAACTCATCCATGATCTTATCTAAGGATGCTTTATCTGTGATTTCAAGTTTGCCATTTTTATCACCATAAAATTTGGCACTAAATTTCTTTTTATTGTCTAAATCGTCAAGCAATACATCAAGCGTATAGTATTCCTGTGGAATAAAAGCATCAATTTCTGATTCTCTGTCGCAAATAATACGTAGTGCAACCGACTGTACTCGTCCTGCAGAAAGACCTCTTTTTACCTTAACCCATAAAAGTGGACTGATACGATAACCAACCATGCGGTCCAAAACACGTCTGGCTTGCTGGGCATCTACTAAACTTTGATCTATTTCACGTGGATTTTTCAGAGAATTTTTAACAGCAGTTTTGGTGATTTCATTGAAGGTAATTCTCTTTACATCTTTTCCTTCTAACTTCAAAGCCTTTGTCAAATGCCATGAAATCGCCTCTCCCTCACGGTCCGGGTCAGTTGCGAGATAAATTCTGTCTGCCTTTTTCGCTTCCTTGCGAAGTCCTGCTAACAAGTCACCCTTGCCACGAATGGTAATATATTTTGGTTCAAAGTCATTTTCTGGGTCAAAACCAAGTTGCGATTTTGGTAAATCTCTTACATGTCCATTAGACGCCATTACTTCATAATTT
>CAVIOJ010000181.1:3034-3970 GCA_963644225.1 Lachnospiraceae bacterium
CCAAAAACTTTTTTATTGTCTTTACCTTTGCAGGGGATTCCACAATCACCAGATATTTTGCCATTATATTCTCCTTGTGTATTTAATGTTTGCGTATATATTGATTTTTGAAACACTCATAAAGCAACCCCTTATCACACAGGCTAGTAACCATAGATAAGAGGTATAAAAGCTCGAATCCAGACTCCTCAAGCACACTTTCTATGCTTTTCGGATAGAAATCAAAGCAACTATACACCATCATTTCATCTTTTTCAAGGAGAATTTCAGAAGGTCCAATGAAAGATTGATGCGACAAATCTGTAAAATTAGACTCCTCTATTTCTCTTATAAATGCTTCTACGGAGGTAATTATTCCTGCCCCTTGAGAAATCAGTCGATTGCATCCGCCACTTACAGGATCAGTTATTCTGCCCGGAATCGCATAAATATCTCTCCCCTGTTCCAAGGCAAAATCTGCAGTAATTAGTGAACCGCTTTTTTCCTTCGCTTCCACAACTATCACATATTTTGCAATACCACTGATGATTCGATTTCTCTGTGGAAAATATGCCGGAAGCGGCTGCGTTAATACAGGATATTCCGATATGATACAACCATTTTCTGTAATCTTTTTATATAAATCCTTATTTTCCGGAGGATATATCACATCGGCTCCACAGCCTAATACAGCAATAGTTTTTCCTTGGCCTTTTAGTGCTCCTATATGGGAAGCAGAATCCACACCTCGAGCCATACCGCTTACGACAACGTAACCACATTTTGCTAAAGCAATTCCCAAATCCTCTGCTATCTTCTTTCCATAAGCACTGCATCTTCTGGCTCCAACTATAGCAACTGTTTTTTCGCAGTCAGGAATCGTCCCTTTAAAATAAATGCCGTACGGAGCATCATATATCTGCCTTAAATATTTGGGATACATATCATCTTCAAGGG
>CAVIOJ010000182.1:0-22906 GCA_963644225.1 Lachnospiraceae bacterium
CTATTTTTCCTCTCTGATTTTTCTATTATCTTTTTATACTTTTACAAGTTTAAAAATGCAGAGAATCGTCTGAAGGTTCATTTTTTCAATCTGGCAACTTATTATTATGCCATGCTTTCCTTTGCCATGAGTATTCTCTATATGGCACAGACATTTTAAAAATATAGATATTTTAATTCGGTCAGAGAAATTAGCCTCATCTATATGATGATGGAACAAATTATATTTAGTTGAAAAAAGCAGTCCTACTATAAAAAGTGGACTGCTTTTTTAGTTTTTATTTACTACTTTACGTAACTTATAAATACATTGCCGGCCGCTTCGAATGTGGCAGTGGCGGTGTCGGTTGACATCTTTGTATAGGTGTCGGTATCGGCATGGTAGACGGTGATATTGGATGCGTCATATCCGATAATAAGGAGGGCTTCGTCTTGCCCTGTTCCTGCATATACTGGAGTTCCCTGACTGACATAGTATAGTGCCTCCGAAAGGCTGCATCCTGTCAAATCCAGTACCAGAGAATCCTTTAAGGAAGAACTCAAGATGGAAATTGGGGTTTCACCCTGGTTTAGAAGGGCATGTACTTCAGCACTTACGCCTTCTTTTGCAAGCATTGCATTGATACAACCAGCAGAAGTAGTCTGGCCTTGATCCGAAGAGGTAGTCTCGATATCGGTAAAGGCGTTGACGTAGGATTTCTTTCCTCGTTTCCAAATATAGCGCTGTTGGTTGTCGATAACCAGACCCATATCGGCATCTGCAGAGGCGATAGCCTTGGTGAGATTTTGTGTACTGTTTGTAATACGATTTCCCACGTAGACAAAGTAGGTCTCCTGGCTAGAGGTTTGGTCGATGGTTACATTTCTAACATTGGACGAAGCAGCAAGTTTTGCCTGATCGGTCGATATGCTTTTAATACTCTTATCATCAGAAAGAGCGGTCATCACAAAGTTGGTATTTCGTCCTAAGGCATCATCGGATACTTTTTCGATGGATACAGTCTTATTTTGCTCACCTGCAGTATCTTTTATGGTATCTTCATCCGCTTGGATGTAGCTGCCGTCAGATTGCTTTGTGATGCGGGTAAGATAAAGGGTGTACGAATCTTTGATTACATCGGTAATATAGATGCCATCCTTTTGATATGTCTTGAGCTCGGTAAAATCATCACTTCCTGTATCTACAATCTTGATACTCTTCATAGGGTAAATGGTTGTCCCGGCAGTGTCTGTCGTAATGTCACTTTCAGATGCGATACCATATACCAGATCTTCTGTCATAAAGGAGATTGGCTTTATAAGCTCGCCCGATTTAGCAGAGATGGTGCGTGTGGTTTCGTTTTCCAAGTCCATAACCTGGATTTCATCAGCCATGGAATCTCCAGTAACCCATGCGATATATCGTCCCGATGAAGAAACGGCATATTGGTCAGATTTTAGGTTAGTGATAAGTTCATCTGAATCTAAATCGTCAGCACCTACCTTTGCCAAGGTTCCACCATACATGATGTAAAAATCGCCCTTGGTGTTTTCATATAAGAGGTCGCTGAAGTCAGCATTTAACACTTGGTAGGAATGGGTGGTGGCAATGAAGACCTGCTCGGAAGCCTGATCTTTTATGCTGTCATAGTGATACAGATCAATGCCGCACTGGCCTTCGTGGCTGCCTCGATTCATATAACCGTAGACCACAAAGTCCATATTTCCAGTTTCATCGATATTTAGGATGCGGATGTTGTGCTGGTTATAGGTCTCCCTTGAATCTGTCGGATCATCGATAAAACCAAAGACTTTCGTAAAAGTCTGTTTTGATTGATTGTATTGATAGAGCTCGCCCGCCTGGACAAAGCTGACTATGGTTCCAGTCTCGTTGGAGAGGTATTCCACATCACCGGATGTGATGCCGATGGAAAGCTGGTTGTCTTTTACAGAAACAGTAGAAGAATTTATGATTTCTTCCATGGTACGGTTAAAGTCCAAAAGGTAAATCTGCTGGTCTGTGTAGCGAACCTTGTAATACTCTTCGACGTTATAGTAGGTGGTGATTCCATCATCTGAGGCTGACATCTGATAGCTGTATACCAGTGAGGCGTAGGTGTCGTTGATATCTGTAAAGGAAACTATAGGTTCATCCACTTGCTTGCCGGAAAATCCCTTCCAACCAACCTGGTCGAGAGAGGAAGTAATAGAAACTGATCCCAAGTCTTCCTTGTCAGTATAATCGTCTGTTTCCATATAAACAGAAAGTTCAGTATAGGAATCGCTCATGGAAGTCTCGTGGAATGCGTCGGTAAATTCGAGGCATTTCTGTGCGTAGGTTTCTTCCGGTAAAAGGATTCTGGTGTAGTAGTAATATTCACTGTCTCCACAGGTCAAAGTAAGGATGAACTGGTATTCATCTCCTTCGTCTACCAGATTTTCTACTTGTAAAGTTGTAGTCAAAAGGTCATCGCCTTTGGTCCAGGAATCGATGGTGGTATCTGCAATTTTTCTCTGGGTATCAAGGCTCCTGATTTCATAGGAAGCGCTATCAACATCCAATCCGTAGGTGTCAACTGACAAATCCATCTGGCGCTTGGAATCCAACAAAATCAGCGCATCGCGCATATAACAAGCATCCATGGCATCTTTGTAGCCGTGGAGCTTGGCCATGGTATGGTCGTAAGCATCGATAGTGACTACAGGCAAAGAGGCCTCACTCATGGATACTTTTTTATCGCCTTCGTCTAAGTTTAATATAATTTGAAAGAAGACGAGGGAGATGACAAAAATCAGCCCTAAGATAAGAAGTCTTCTTTGCAACCATTTTGGTATTCCGGTTTCTCTAAATGATAGTTTCATAAATTTTCCTTATATTTCGTAATCTTGCCAAGAGATAGGTAGAATGCTATAATTTTATGCGATTAAAACCTATAACACCTACATTCTATCACTCTTTGCAGGTAGTGTCTTGTGCCTTTTTATATAATAAGAAATTCTTCATATCACAGACACAAAATAGTCACATTTTTCTCTATACTTAATATGTGACGCAAAAGAGTGATTTTCTATGTGAAAAAAATATAATAGCATTTAGATGTAAATGCAAAGGAGATCCGAATGAAAAAAGTATTTTCAGCGATCAAGAAATTTTTTGTTACGGTTGGACAAAAAATCAATCATATAAAAGAAAAGATTCCGACACCGGCTTTTGTCCGAGCAATTCAAGAGAGTGAGCGTTTGAAAAAAGTGACGAGCTGGCTAAATCGCTACTCATTGATTGAACATATACCATTGTCGCTTTTGATGTGTTTTGTCATGGAGTGGTTATCTCGTCATTCTTTCATGGAAGCCATGGATTTCGTGACAAATCATACGGGAGCCTATCTGTATAACTCCTACTTGATTTTTGTTTGCTATACACTTTGCTATATCATGAGTCGTCAGACTTTTATGCGTATGTGTATCAGCGCAATCTTTGTAGCGCTTGGTATTACCAACTGCATTATTTTGTTAAATCGAGTCACACCATTTGGTTTTACTGACCTTTACATGATTGGTGATTTGCTCACCATGCAAAATACCAACTATTTCTCATCCCAGCAAGCGGCCATAGCAGTAGTAGCGCTTCTGCTTTATGCCCTCTGGATGGTAAAAATATTCATCAAGGGTAAAAAATTAAAACCACGCTTTCCATATTGGCTAAAACTTTTATTTATTGTGGGATGTTTTGCCAGTGTGCCGGTTACTACATCTACCTTGCAGGGAAATGGCGTGCTTGCTTCCTACTTTGGAAACTTGGCCCAGGGATACTTGGACTATGGTTATCTCTATGGATTTTCTACCAGTATTTTTTCAAGAGGAATGTCGGAGCCAAAAGATTATACCGATGCTTCCATCAAGGAGATTTTAGAGGAGACCGATCAGGGAGCATCTACCATAGATGAGGACGATATGCCAAATATCGTGGTGATTTTGCTTGAATCATTCTATGATGTGGATGAGGCCAGCTTTATCGAAACATCAGAAGACCCGATACCGTTTGCCCATTATTTGGAGGAAAATTTTTCTACCGGTCATCTGACAGTTCCTGTCGTTGGTGCTGGAACCTGTAACTCCGAGTTTGAGGTCTTGACGGGTATGTCTTGCCAGTTCTTTGGACCGGGCGAGTATCCACAAAAGACTATTTTGAAAAAGACCGACTGTGAGAGCTTTGCAGCTGATTTGAAAAATTTGGGTTATAGCAGCCACGTTGTTCATAACAACGGAGGTAACTTCTACAGTCGTGCAAATGCATTTTCCATGATGGGATTCGATAGTTTCCAGAGTAAGGAGATGCTTGATATTACCGAGTATACACCGATGGGATCATGGCCTACCGACGATATTTTGACAGATGCTACCAAGGAAGCTATGGATGGCACTGAAGGTTCAGATTTTGTATACACTATCACTGTTGAGGCACATGGAGATTATCCGACCTACGCGGTCTATGAAGATCCGGCTATCGATGTGACCTGCGAAGGAAAGACCCAGGAGCAGACTTACCAGTGGGAATACTACATCAACCAGATTCACAATGTGGATGAGTTTATCGAATCTTACATTAATATGTTAGATGAACGTGGGGAAGATACCCTTGTTATTATGTTTGGCGATCATCTGCCAACCATGGGACTGACGGAAGATGAAGTGGCAACTGGAGATTTGTTCCAGACCAAGTACTTCACCTGGAACAACTTTGGTATGGAAAAAGAAGACGCAGACCTTACATCTTATCAGTTGGTATCTGAGTATTTGAACCGTCTTGGAATCCATGAAGGAACCATGACCAATTATCATCAGTCCAAGATGTCACAGGGCGTTGCTGCCGGAACTGATGATTATATGACAGATCTCGAGGCACTGCAGTATGACCTTTTGTATGGCAAGCGCTATGCTTATGATGGCAAGGACAAATATCCTGCCAGCAATCTTGAGATGGGAGTTTCCGATGTAGTTATCGATAAGGCTTACTTCTTTGATGGATCTTTGCATATCTATGGAGACAACTTTACAAAGTGGAGTAAGGTTTACGTCAACGGAGAGAAAGTAAGCACCACCTATCAGAGTGGACAGTGCCTGACCATCAAGTCCTCGGCGGTGAAAAATGGAGATACCATTACCGTTTGCCAGGTAGGATCAAGCAATACCATATTCCGAGAATCTAATACCTATACGGTGATTGATCCAAATTATGTGGAGGAAGACGCTTCGGATGAAGTGCCAGATGATGATGCCGCTGAGATGGCGGCAGAAGGAAGCGAGAACTAAATTAAATTTATAGGACGAAAAAAGGATGCATCCAAATATGGATGCATCCTTTTTGTTTAACTTTTTTTATTTCAGTAAAGTTTATTTTAACTCTCCATTGTTGTAGCGATTAACTACTTTGTGGATTCTCTCGTAAGGATCTAAAAGTCCTGAAATCGAACAATCATGATTCAAAGTATCGATGATGTAAGCGATATATTTACTCATGTCGCAGTTGATGTAGTAAGGACGAGAGAGAAGCTCTGGTGTCTGGTATGTAAGGTTTGTGGTTACTACACGGTAGATGATACCTTTTTCTACAGCTTCATCGAATTTTGCAAGTCCGTTGGTGAAAAGTCCGAAGGTTGCAACAACAAAGATACGATTAGCTTTGCGCTTCTTTAACTCTGTTGCTACATCGATCATGCTCTCACCAGAAGAAATCATGTCGTCCACGATGATGACATCTTTGCCTTCAACAGAAGAGCCAAGGAACTCATGAGCTACGATTGGGTTACGACCGTCTACAATCTTGCTGTAATCGCGGCGCTTGTAGAACATACCCATATCAACACCCAAGACACCTGCCATATAAACAGCACGGTTTGTACCGCCTTCGTCTGGGCTGATGATCATCAGATGATCGTTGTCAATCTTGAGGTCATCTACATTTTTAAGGATGTTCTTGATGAACTGATAAGCTGGCTGTACAGTCTCGAATCCGTTTAAAGGAATAGCATTCTGTACACGAGGGTCGTGAGCATCAAATGTGATGATGTTGTCAACTCCCATGGCGATCAATTCCTGAAGAGCGATTGCACAGTCCAAAGATTCACGTGAGGTACGCTTGTGCTGACGGCTCTCATAAAGGAATGGCATGATAACAGTGATTCTCTTTGCCTTGCCTTCGATGGCAGCGATGATTCTCTTGAGATCAGAGTAGTGATCGTCTGGAGACATGTGGTTGGTCTGCCCACAGAGAGAATATGTCAGGCTGTAGTTGGTTACGTCAACGATGATAAATACATCGAGTCCACGTACTGACTGAAGGATAGATCCCTTTGCTTCTCCAGATCCGAATCTTGGAACTGCAGTCTTTACGATGTAGGAATCGCTCTTGTAACCTGCAAGTGTGATGTGGTCATAGTGGTCAGCGTCTCTTTCTTCTCTCCACTTTACGAGGTAGTTGTTGACTTTACCACCTAATTCCTTGCAACTCTCGAGAGGGATGATTCCGAGGGTTCCTAGAGGGATGCTTTCCTTGAGGCTGATTTCTTCGTTTGGCATGGTTTTCTCCTTTTGCTTGTTATGATTTGTTGGATATTTTTTTCTTGATGCGAATATCGTCACCAAAAAGTTTACAAGTTTGATAATTGCTGAAAATCCTTGAAGTCGTGCGTTCTGAGTAAGTATCAGCAAGCTGTGAAAAAGATAAGTTGGTGGATATAATAGTAGATTTTTGATGCAAAAGCCGCTCGTTTAATAAGAAAAATAACTGAGATGTGGTAAATGAATTTGAGGCTTCTGTTCCTAAATCATCGATAATGAGCAAGTCACATTGTAAAATATATTCGTGAAGCTCAGCTGCGTCTTCGTCTTTTTTGAATACTTTTTTCTCGAATAAATCGAAAATCTCGTAGGCGGTAAGATAAATTACTGAGTGGCCCTGGTCTAAGAGAGCCTTGGCGATGCAATTTGAAAGAAAAGTCTTACCAGTGCCTGTTTCACCATACAGAAGTAGATTATCATCTTTTGTAGAAAAATGCTGCACAAAATTGCAGGCATTTTGATAGGCGTCCTTGGCAGATTCCAAAGAGGAAAGACCAGAACGCTCGTCTATGTATGAGTCAGAATAGTAATCGAAGGAAAAAGTAGAGAAGTTTTCCTTTTGTAAAATGTCATCCAAGTGGGACTGGGCATAGACCAAATCCACCGTACGCTGGATGAAACAGTGACATTTTTTGCCATTGATAAAACCTGTATCCTGACAATCTGGACAATCGTATGTCGGAAGAAAATCTTCTGGGTCAAATCCGGCAGCGAGAATCATAGCCTGACGTTTGGCTGGAATCTGACTGATTTTTTCCTTGATAGCGTCGGAGGTTGAGACATCTCCGGCCAGACGTTTTTCTATGCTCTCTACAGAAAGACGGCTGACTTCGTCATCAAGAGCGGCCAAGTCTGGTATGGCAGCGTAGAGTTTTTCTTCTCTTTCTTTTTGTACCTGGCGGTTGCGAAGCTGCAACTGGTTGTATTGTCGAATCAGAGAGTCATATTGAGAATTGGTAAGTGCCATAGTTCCTACTTTCGTAATAATTCTTGTTCTAGTTTGTCGTAGTAATCGTCGTCAAGATCGCGCTTGACGTAATTTTTAAAGGTGTTGTTTTTGCCGGTATTTTTTGCGGTAGTACTTGAAGTGGACTTTACTGCTTTTTTGCTGGCAAAGTCGGCGTCGAGTTTTGCAATATCCTCTGCCTTGGTGATGTGTGAGTCGTGCCAGTTGCAGAGGATGGAATCAGCATACTTAAAGCTGGATTTGTTGGTGTTTTGGATGGTTCTTTCGCAGGCTTCAGTGATGATGTCTGCATTGAATCCGAAACTGCCAGTCCACTTGCTGATATAGGCAATCTCACGTTCGTTTAGATTTCTTCCAGAGATACCAAAAGCCTTCATGACGCCATAGTAAGTCTTGGCGTGAATGGAAGAGTTGGCTTTGGCTTCGGCTAGAGTTGTAATGCCGCTCTGGTGCCAGTTGAGGGCCACTTTATTCATGTAGTGGAAACTGCTGTGATTATTTTCCACACAGTATTCTATGAGATATTCTATCAAATCAGCTGAAAAATGCAGGTCCGAGTGCCAGAAAATAATGCGCTCTGTCTCTGTAAGATTAAGCGGATGACCAATGTATTGCTCTGCCACAAACAAAAGATTGCGGATGCCCTCAGCCTGCTTGAACTCTGAAATCTCACTGGCGCTATAGTGGCGCGGCTCGTCGATGGAAATCAGATTGTCGCTATGCTGGCTTTTGGTTTCTGTGGTGGCAAAATATGAGGATAAAGGCTCTCTATCGGCTGATGGA
Organism: Lachnospiraceae bacterium; assembly: GCA_963644225.1. Lineage (GTDB taxonomy): Bacteria > Bacillota > Clostridia > Lachnospirales > Lachnospiraceae > Pararoseburia. Next base: position 8,350 of record CAVIOJ010000182.1, read on the forward strand.
TGGGCCATGGAATCCGATGTCATAAGATCCATGCTCTCTGACGAATAGGCATGGGATACTGCGGATGCCGAGGCAGAGCCCACAAAGGATGCCGAGTGGTCTATTTCCTGTAAAACCTGTTCCGAAGAAGAAACTACAGGCTCTAGAAGACAGATGCCACAGATTTCATTTTTAGAGTCCCTTTGAATCTGAAGGAGATTCTTTTGCTCCCAGTAGGAGAGTCCCCGCAAAACATCTTTTTCCGTATAGTGAAATTTGTCCGCAAGATCCGAGATGGAAAAATCGTCAGAATCCTCAGACAGCATACGAAGCAAATACAGGTAAATCTTGAGAAATTCACCAGATGCTTCCGGCATAAAGGTATCGATAAATATATTGGAAATGCAGGTGACCTGCTGATTTTTGTTTGTGTATAACTTTAGTTTTGACATTTCATAACCTCTCTTCGCGTAAGGGTGATTATAGCATATGAAAAATCCCTTGAGAAGAGAAAAGTAATCCACAAAGCCAGTGTTTGCAAGGCTTGGCGCAAGCAAGCTTTTTGTGGATAAATGTCAAAAAATCGGTAAAATTCAGAAAAAATTATCCACAACTTGCTGGGGATAATTTATCGACAGAAATTGTGGATAATGTGGATAAGTCCTATCGCAAGAGGTCTTCTCCAATATTTACAACATTTCCGGCTCCCATAGTTATCAACAGGTCACCGTTCATACATTTTTCTTTTAAAAAGTTTTCGATTTCATCGAAAGAAGGGAAATAGTAGCTCTCCACTCCTTTTTCCTGTAAAAGGGTAAGGATATCTTTGGATGATACACCATAGATGTCCTGCTCTCTGGCAGCATAGATATCTGCAAGTACAACCATGTCGGCAAGAGAGAGTGCTTCAGCAAAATCAGCCAAAAAAGCCTTGGTTCTGGTATAGGTATGAGGCTGGAAGACACAAATCACTCTGTCGTGAGGGTAATTCTGCGCCGCTGTAAGGGAGGCGCGAATCTCTGTTGGATGATGAGCATAGTCGTCAATTACGGTAGCACCCTGGAAACTTCCCTTGTATTGGAAACGGCGGTTTGCTCCACCAAATGCGGCAAGTCCAGATGTAATCTGCTCCCATGGAAGCAACAGGCACTGGCAGAGTGCGATACAAGAAAGAGCATTGCTTACGTTGTGAAGTCCTGGTACTGAAAGCTGAATACGAGGGAGTTCTTTTCCTTTTTCCACAGGAATAAAAGAAGCACATCCTAACTCATTGTAGGTGATATCTTTGGCAAAATAGTCGAGTCCCTCTTTTAGACCAAAAGTGATGACGGAACAAGGTAAGCCCTGACAAATCTCCTGGTAATCAGGGATCTCGCCGTTGATAATTACAGCACCGTCTGCTTTGGTGTTGCCAGCAAATTTGTGGAAGGATGCACGAACGTCATCCAAGTCCTTAAAGAAGTCCAAATGCTCCGCCTCTACATTTAGAATAATGCTGTATTTTGGGAAAAAAGAATGATAGCTGTTGGTGTATTCGCAGGCTTCTGTGATAAACAAATCCGAATCTCCAACATGAATATTGCTGCCGATTGCTTTTAGAATGCCTCCCACAGAGATGGTAGGATCCTCATCTCCACACAAAAGCACCTGACTAATCATGGAAGTGGTAGTGGTCTTGCCATGGGTGCCGGCAACAGCGATAGATCTGGCATAGTGGTCCATAATCTGTCCTAAAAGCTCTGCGCGGGTCAACATAGGAATAGAAAGATCTACTGCTTTTTTATACTCAGGATTGTCCGGATGGATAGCGGCTGTGTATACAACAAATGCTACATCCGAAGCGATATTGTCTGCGGCCTGTGGGTAAAAAATATTGGCTCCAAGCTCTGCTAAATGCTGGGTCAAATCAGAAGACTTGCTGTCGGAACCAGTGATGGTAAAATCTTCCTTCAAAAGAATCTCGGCCAAGCCGCTCATACTGATACCGCCAATTCCTATAAAATGAACCTTACAAGGTTTTGAAAAATCTATTTTATACATAATAAACCGTCCATTCTAAAAAATTTTCTTTCACTATTATATTATAGCGGTATCCTATCATTTTGCAATCGCGCTATAGGAATTATTTTGCGGGCTGTTTTGTGCAATTTACCGAAAAACAAGAAAATAAAAAAAGTAATTTGGTAATTATGTTGCATAGAAAATAAGCCATATGCTATACTTTTAATACAAATTTTATACCCGAATTTGTTTTACAAAAATATGACAAGATGAGAAGGACGTGAGGTGAGAGATTATGATTCATAAAGAAATGATTGCCATGCTCTTAGCAGGCGGGCAAGGAAGTAGGTTGGGTGTTTTGACTTCAGATGTTGCAAAACCTGCTGTATCTTTCGGAGGGAAGTATCGTATTATCGATTTTCCACTCAGCAATTGTATCAACTCGGGTATTGATACAGTTGGTGTACTAACACAGTACCAGCCATTGGTGCTGAATTCTCACATAGGAATTGGTATTCCTTGGGATTTGGACCGCAACAATGGTGGAGTAGCCGTGTTACCTCCATATGAAAAAAGTGATACCAGCGAGTGGTATTCTGGTACAGCAAATGCCATCTACCAAAATCTTAAGTATATGGAGAGCTACAATCCAGAGTATGTTTTGATTTTGTCTGGAGATCACATCTACAAGATGGATTACGAGGCTATGCTTGATTTCCACAAGCAGAACAATGCTGACGTTACCATCGCAGCGATTCCGGTTCCTATGGAAGAGGCCAGCCGATTTGGAATCGTTATCACAGATGAGGAGAAAAAGATCACAGAGTTCGAGGAGAAACCGGAGCATCCGAGAAGTAATCTGGCATCCATGGGTATCTATATCTTTAGTTGGCCAGTGCTTCGTGATTCCCTGATCGCCATGAAGGATCAGAGCAACTGTGACTTTGGTAAACATATCATTCCTTATTGTTTCCAGAACGACAAGAGATTATTTGCCTATGAGTTCAATGACTACTGGAAGGATGTTGGAACACTAGGATCTTATTGGGAAGCCAATATGGAGCTTATCGATTTGATTCCAGAGTTCAATCTCTATGAGGAATACTGGAAGATTTATACCAAGCAGGATATCATCGAACCACAGTATGTGGCTGCAGAGGCCAAAGTAGAACGCTCCATTATAGGTGCGGGCTCTCAGATTTATGGTGAGGTTAAAAATTGTGTCCTGGGTGCGGGCGTTACGGTAGAAGCTGGTGCGGTTATTTGTGATTCTATCATTATGAAAAACACCCATATCGGCAAGGATGCCTACATTGAGAAATCAATTATCGCTGAGAATTGCCAGATTGGAGATGGTGACCAGATTGGTGTTGGCGAGGAGGCTCCTAGCAAACTCAATGCCAGTATCTATGCCTTTGGTCTTGCTACCATCGGAGAGGGCACAGTGATTCCTTCCGGCATCACAGTTGGCAAAAATACAGCCATCAAGGGCGTTACAACAGAAGCAGATTATACAGACGGTGCATTGCCAAGCGGCGGTTACATCATTAAGGCAGGTGAGACATCATGAAAGCATTGGGAATTATTTTAGCAGGTGGCAACAGCAGCAGGATGCAAAACCTTTCGGACAAGCGTGCGATTTCCGCACTTTCTGTTGGCTGTAGTTACCGTTGTATAGACTTTGTACTTAGCAATATGACGAATTCAAATATTCAGACTGTGGCAGTGTTGAGCCAGTACAATGCCCGTTCTTTAAATGAGCATTTGAATTCTTCAAAATGGTGGAATTTTGGTCGTAAACAGGGAGGACTTTTCCTCTTTACACCTACAGTTACAGCTGACAATAGTTGGTGGTATCGTGGTACTGCGGATGCTATGTGGCAAAATATCGACTTCTTGAAAAAGAGACATGAGCCATATGTTGTCATTGCCAGCGGCGATTGTGTTACCAAGATGGATTTCAATGATATCCTTGACTACCACATCAAAAAGCAGGCTGACATTACTGTAGTATGTGCAAAACTTCCTGATTGGGAGGATCCAAAGAGATTCGGTGTTGTCAAAGTAGATATGGAAGGCAGAGTTTTAGACTTCGAAGAAAAGCCTATGATAGCTGATTCCGACGTGGTATCTACCGGTGTTTATGTCATCCGCAGAAGAACTTTGATCGAGCTTTTGGAGCAGAGTAACGAGGAGGGCAGATACAACTTCGTTACAGATATTCTGATTCGTCAAAAGGGCTTGAAGAAGATGTACGGCTATATGTTAGATGGCTATTGGAGTAATATCGCTACAGTAGAGAGTTACTATCGTACCAACATGGATTTCCTTAAAAAAGATATCCGTGATTACTTCTTCCACCAGGAACCACAGATTTATTCTAAGGCACACGATCTTCCACCAGCAAAATACAACGCAGGAGCCAATGTTAAAAATAGTTTGGTTGCCAGCGGCTGTATTATCAATGGTGAAGTAGAGGGCTCTGTATTATTTAAAAAAGTTTTCGTGGGCAACAATAGTGTTATTAAAAATTCTATTGTCATGCGAGGAGCATATATTGGGGACAATGTTCACATCGAGAACTGTATTGTGGAGAGTTCGGAAACCATCCTCAGCGGTAGCGAGTATATTGGAGATGGCGAGATAAAAATTATTTGCGAGAAGAAAAAGCGCTATGAAGCACACGAGATAAATGGGGAGGGTTAATCCATGCAGATTACAGACGTGCGTATACGAAAGATTGAAAAAGAAGGAAAGATGAAAGCGGTAGTATCTATTACTATCGACGAAGAATTTGTTATTCATGATATCAAGGTGATCGAAGGTGAGAAGGGAATGTTTATTGCAATGCCAAGTCGCAAGACAGCAGAAGGCGAATACAAAGACATTGCACATCCAATCAAATCTTCTACCAGAGAGCAGATTCAGAATCTGATCTTACAGAGATATCAGGAAGAGATGATGGCAGAGACTTCTCCTTTCTAATTATTTCAATTGACAACTTTTTAGGAGAAAAGAAGGATGAAAAGCCAAGTTATGCATAAGAGGCTTTCGTCCTACGGGTTAGCAGGTTTTAGCGAATAAGAACACCGGCAAGTTGGGTTTTCCTGACGGCCGGTGTTTTTCGCTTTCTCTTGTGATATAATTTTTTGGAATTCAAAGAAAGTACAAGAGGATAGAAAAAATGTATGTGATTGTAGGACTGGGAAATCCTGGAGATAAATACGAAAAGACAAGACATAATGTGGGATTTGATGTGATTGACCTTTTGTCGGAAAAATATCAGATTGCCCTGACAGAGAGAAAGCATAAGGCACTTATGGGAAAGGGTCGGATAGAAGGAGAGGCTGTGATTCTGGTAAAGCCTCAGACTTTTATGAATTTGTCTGGCGAGAGCGTGGGTGAAATCTTGCGCTTTTACAAGTTGGAGCCGACCGAAGATTTGATTGTGATATCCGATGATGTAAGCCTTGATCCTGGCACCATTCGTATCCGAAAAAAAGGAAGCGCAGGAGGTCACAATGGACTGAAAAATATCATAGCCCATACCAATACCCAGGACTTTAAGCGCATTCGAATAGGTGTTGGCAAATTGGCACCTGGTGGAGATATGGTTGCCCATGTGCTAGGCAGATTTCCTTTAGAGGACAGAAAGTTAGTGGAGCTTTCCTATGAGAGAGCCTGCGATGCAATTTGCTGCATGATGACGGAAGATGTGGATTTGGCTATGAGCCGTTACAATGGGAAAGTAGAAGCGTAATGAAGACTTTTTTACAGCCTTTTTCGGAGATGCCCCAGATTGAAACTCTGCGGGATGATTTGAAAAAAGAGAAAAAAATATACGAGATTTCTGGTGTTATTGACAATTTAAAGCCCCATCTGATCTATGGCATTGGTCATGACAGAAAGACAAAACTCATCGTTACCTTTGACGAGATTTCTGCCAAGCGCATCTATGAGGGATATTCTTTTTTTGATGAAAGTACCTATTATTATCCGGCCAAAGATCTGCTTTTTTACCAGTCGGATATCCATGGTAATGCTCTGATTCGCCAGCGTCTTTCTGTGGTGGAAGCCTTGCTTGAGAATCGCCCCGTCACCGTAGTTACCACGATAGAGGCCTTGCTCAATCAACTGCCGCCGCTATCATCTTATCAGTCGGCGATTTTTACCATAGATTCATCCATGGAAGTGGATTTAGAGGACTTGAGAAGACGACTTGTGATGTTAGGTTATGAGGCGGTATCCTTGGTAGAACATCCAGGAGAGTTTGCCGTAAGGGGCGGAATCGTCGATATCTTTCCGCTTACCGCGGAACAACCGATTCGTATGGAACTTTGGGGTGATGAGATTGACTCCCTTCGCAGCTTTGATGTGGCGAGTCAAAAATCCATCGAAAATATAGACTCGGTTTCTGTTTATCCGGCAATGGAGCTTGTCCTTTCAAAGGAGGAGATGGAAGCGGGACTTTTATCCATGGAAAAGGATGCAAAAAAGCTCTACGAGAAATATCGCAAGGAGATGAAGACGGAGGAAGCCCATCGGGTTAAGTACACCACAGAGGAACTTGTGACTCAGACGAGGGAGTGGGGGATTTCTCAGGGACTTGAGACGCATTTGCGCTATTTCGTAGAAGAGCCGGAGAGCCTGCTTTCTTATTTTCCAGAAGATGCCCTGATTTTTTTGGATGAGATAGGTCATCTTGCAGATGCAGCAAAAGCCATGGAGACAGAGTTTTCCCTGAGCATGACAAATCGATTGGAAAAAGGTTATTGTCTGCCGGGTCAGCTTTCAATGCTTTTTTCGGCTAAGGAAATTTTTGCAAAAATACAGTCTTATGGTGGAGTGGCTCTTTCGACTCTTGATCACAAGGATGGCATTCTATCCATCCAGTCTCACCTTGGAATTCGAGCCGTATCTGTTGGGACTTACAACAAGCAATTTGAACTTTTAATCCATGATCTAAAGAGATATCGCGACAGAAAATGCCGTATTTTGCTCCTCAGTCCTTCTCGAACCAGGGGAAAAAGACTGGCGGAAGACCTGATGGATGCGGATTTGCCTGCATTCTTTTCTGAGGATTATGACCGGGAGATTTTTCCGGGGGAGATTATGGTAAGTCTGGGAAATCTTGCCCGTGGATACGAATTTCCGGAGACGGGATTTGTGATTTTATCGGAACAGGATATCTTTGGTCATCAGGCAAAAAAGAAGAAGAAAAAGAAGCAAAAATATGAGGGAGACCATATCGCCGGCTGGAATGATCTGACGGTGGGAGATTATGTGGTTCATGAGAATCATGGCCTGGGTATCTATCAGGGATTTGAAAAAATCGAAGTCGACCATGTGGTGAAGGACTACATTAAGATTGCCTATGCCAAGGGTGGAAACCTCTATATTCCTGCAACCCAGTTGGATGTTATCCAAAAGTATGGAAGCCAGGATGGCAAGAAGCCAAAACTAAATACCTTGGGAACACAGGACTGGATCAATACAAAAAGTCGTGTTCGCTCTGCTGTTGGTCTGGTGGCAAAAGAACTGGTGGATTTGTACGCCTTGAGGGAACAGAATACTGGCTATGTCTACGGGGCAGATACCGTCTGGCAGCAGGAATTCGAGGAGACTTTTCCATACGAAGAGACGCAGGGCCAGTTAGATGCTATCGAGGCGGTCAAGGCGGACATGATGAGCACAAAGATTATGGACCGTCTTATTTGCGGCGACGTGGGATATGGTAAAACGGAGATTGCTATTCGAGCTGCCTTTAAGGCTGTCCAGGATGGCAAACAGGTAGTCTATCTGGTGCCAACTACCATTCTTGCCCAGCAGCACTACAATACTTTTTTACAGCGCATGTCAAATTATCCGGTAAACATAGGACTTCTCTGCCGTTTTGTATCGGAGGCGGAGCAAAAGAAGACCATCGCTGGACTAAAAAGTGGACAGATGGATATTGTCATTGGAACACACAGACTTTTGTCAAAAGATGTGGCCTACAAGGATTTGGGCCTTTTGATCATAGATGAGGAGCAAAGATTTGGCGTAAATCATAAGGAACAAATCAAGCAGTTGAAAAAGACTGTCGATGTTCTTAGCCTGTCTGCAACACCTATTCCAAGGACACTTCACATGAGCCTTATCGGTATTCGGGATATGAGTGTTTTGGAGGAAGCTCCTATGGAGCGACTGCCGATCCAGACTTTTGTCTTTGAGTACAATGAGGAGATGATTCGTGAGGCAATCGTGCGTGAGATGGCCAGAGGAGGACAGGTTTACTATGTCTTCAATCGTGTAAGGCAGATTGGAGATGTGGCTGCTAAAATCCAGGAATTGGTGCCGGAAGCAAATGTGGCTTATGCTCATGGAAAAATGACGGAGAGTCGCCTTGAAAAAATCATGTATGGTTTTATCAACCAGGAGATCGATGTCTTGGTGTCTACCACCATCATTGAGATTGGCCTTGATATTTCCAACGTAAATACCATCATCATACAGGATGCGGATCAGCTTGGTTTGTCTCAGCTCTACCAGTTGCGTGGACGAGTGGGAAGAAGCAATCGGTCGGCTTACGCTTTCCTTATGTACAAGCGGGATAAGATGTTAAAAGAGGTGGCAGAAAAAAGACTGTCGGCCATCAAGGAATTTACGGATTTGGGAAGCGGGTTTAAAATTGCCATGCGTGATTTGGAAATTCGCGGCGCCGGCAATTTACTTGGAGCGGAACAACATGGTCATATGGCGGCCGTTGGATATGATTTGTACTGCAAGATGCTAGGAGAGGCAGTAAAGCAGGAAAAAGGCGGCTTCGTGGAAGAATATTTTGACACAGCAATCGATCTGGATTTGGATGCTTTTATTCCGGAGAATTATGTCAGCAGCGAAGAACAAAGATTAGATCTCTACAAGCGAATAGCCTTGATTGATTCGGCTGAGGCCAGGGACGAGATGCTAGAAGAGCTTATCGATCGTTTTGGAGAACCTGGAAAATCCGTACAAAATCTTCTCCTTGTTGCCATGCTGCGCTTAGAGGCCCACAAGGCCTATGTCACGGAAGTGGCACAAAAACCGGAAGAGATCATCTTTACTTTGTTCGAGAGGGCTTCTATTAATGCCAGTGGCATTCCAGAGCTGATTGAAAAAAACAAGCCTTATGTGACATTTACTGCGGATGTCAAGAAGCCGGCTTTTCACTACTTTTATAAGAAAAATTCAAAAATAAAGAAATCTGATTTGCCGGAGATTATAGGAGATTTTCTCGGACAGTTGCAGGAACTTGCCTTAGAACAGGTTGGTAAGTAGCAAAGCGGATTGCGAATACACTTATAAGTGGCAAGGCGGACTGCAGATACACTTATAAGTGGCAAGGCAGATTGCAGATACACTTATAAAGAGCAAGCTGTAAAAATGTAGCGTTTATGAATGTGATAAAGTTGTGACGGGTTCTTGTATATGCCAGGGAAAATGGCTATAATATAGAGAGTTTTTTGCTAAGGAGAAAATAGATGAAAAGAAGAAATTTACTTGTTGCAGGGATGTGCATGCTGCTTGGTCTTTCTACCTTGTTTAGCGGATGCGGAATCAATGAAGATGCAACATTAGTCAATATCAACAGTGGCGAGGATAGCATTTCGCTGGGTTATGGCAATTTTGTTGCCCGCTATACCCAGTCTTTGTATGACAAGACTTACCTGCAGTATATGGGTACTGAAATGTGGACTACCGAGCAGGATGGAGAGACCATGGAGGAAGCTATCAAGGACCAGGTCATCACTTCCATCGAGGAGGATTACCTTTTGGTAGCTCATGCAGCAGATTATGATGTTGCCCTTACAGATGAGGAAAAAGAGAGCATCACAGAGGCAGCCAAGACATTTATTGCCAACAATGATGAAGATACTCTGACAGCCATGACAGCTACACAGGATATTGTTGAGGAGTATATGACCAACCAGGCTATTGCAGCCAAGGTAGAAGAAGCCATCAAGGCAGCAGCAGAAGTTACTGTTACTGAGGAAGAGGCAGCACAGAGAGCCATTACCTATGCTTATATTGGTTCTGTTTCATATACAGATGACAGTGGAAATACTGTTGCGTATACGGATGAGCAAAAAGAAGAACTTTTAGCAAATGCCAAGACTCTTGCGACTTCGACAGATCTCGAGACAGATGCAGAGACCCTTGGTGCTACCGTAAAGACTGCGACTTACGGAGAGGATGAAGACACCTTGGATGAGGCAGTTGTTGCAGCTGCAGATGCTTTGAGCGAGGGACAGATTTCAGACGTGGTAGAAGTAGAAGATGACGGATATTATGTCATTCGTTTGGACAGTGCTTTCGATGAAGACGCCACACAGGAAAAGATGACTTCTTTGGAAGAGGAAAAAAGAGAAGAAGCCTTGGAAGATATCTTGGATGGATGGAAGGAAGACATCACCTGGGATTTGGATAAAAAGCAGTGGTCAAAGGTAAAATTTGATACTTTGTTTGAGAATTTTACAACCGAGGACAGTGACTCGGAAGAGTAAATATTTTGAAAATAAATAAAGTCGAGGGCTACAACTTTGACGGACAAGGCAGGGAATTATTCCTTGCCTTTTTGCATCAAAAAATAAAATAGGAGTCGACATGAAATTTTTAGGACAATATTTAAAAGATTATAAAAAAGAAAGTATACTGGCACCACTTTTTAAAATGTTAGAGGCGGTTTTTGAACTCCTGGTTCCATTGGTTATGGCAGCTATCATGGATGTGGGTATTGCCGGAGGAGACAAAAGTTATGTGCTTCGCATGTGCGCAGTTTTGATTGGACTGGCGGTAGTGGGACTTGCAGTTTCCATTACGGCTCAGTACTTTGCAGCCAAGGCAGCTATTTTTTCAGCGGCAAAAATGCGTCAGGATTTGTTTTGCCACATTATGGATATGTCTGCAGAGAGCCATGGAAAGATTGGCTCTGCGGCTCTTACTACCCGTATCACATCTGATATCAACCAGATTCAAAGTGGCGTCAACATGTTTTTACGCCTCTTTATGCGATCACCTTTTATTGTCTTCGGGGCAATGATTATGGCTTTTATTGTGGACAAAAAGTCTACTGGAATTTTCCTTGTGGTGATCGCACTTTTGAGCCTGGTAGTCTTTTTGGTTATGAAGACTACTCTGCCGATTTTTTCCGGAATTCAAAAAAAGATGGAAGGAATCTTTTTGGCAGTTGGTGAAAATTTAGAAGGTGCCAGAGTTATTCGCGCATTTGGCAATCAGCAGATAGAGAAGGAAGGATTTTCACAAAAAACTGAGAATTTGTATCAGGACCAGATGCGAGCCGGCAAGATTTCTGCCCTGTTAAATCCTCTTACATATGTGTTGGTAAACCTGGGCGTTGTAGCCTTGATTTATTTCGGGGGCAAGCAGGTAGAAGCCAGCTTTTTGGCAAAGGGCCAGGTAGTGGCACTTGTCAACTACATGTCACAGATTCTGGTGGAACTCATCAAACTGGCCAATCTGATTGTGGTATTGATGAAGGCATTTCCTTCGGTAGAGCGCGTGCAGCAGGTTATGGAGATGACTGCGGACGAGAGAGAATTCCTGCTTGAAAAGACTGGCGGGATGGATTCTAATGAGCAAGAAGAGGCAGACTTGGCGGTTTCTTACGAAGGCGTTTCTTTTGCCTATCCGGGAGCCATGGAGCCATCCATCAGCGACATTTCTTTTTCGGTAAAAAAACATGGAGTGGTTGGAATTATCGGTGGTACAGGTTCTGGAAAATCAACCATACTTCATCTTTTGAATCATACCTATGATGCAACAGATGGCCAGATTACACTTTTTGGAAAAGATGTAAAAAAATATAGCACTAAGGAACTTTCAAAAATCATTGGACTGGTGCCACAGCGTGGAGTTTTGTTTAGCGGAAGCATCAGGGACAATATCTGCTTTGGAAGAGAGGATATATCCGAGGAGATGCTTTCTTTGGCCATCTCGGCGGCTCAGGCTGACAATGTTATCGAGAGCAAGAAAAATGGTCTGGAGGAAGAAGTCTTGCAGAATGCGAGAAACTTATCTGGCGGGCAAAGACAAAGACTTACCATTGCAAGAGCCTTGGCAGCTCGGCCAGAGATTTTAGTTTTGGATGATGCGGCATCGGCGCTTGACGTGGCTACGGATGCGGCTCTTAGAAAGGCCATCAGAGAACTTCCTTGGCGACCGACAACTTTTATCGTTTCCCAGAGAGCTTCTTCTGTTATGGATGCTGATGAGATTTTAGTCATGGAGGAAGGCCGATTGGTAGGAAAGGGAAGCCATGAAGAACTTTTGGCTTCAAATGAGGTATACCAGGAGATTTATTATTCCCAGTTTCCTAAAAACAGCCTTTCATAGTAACCAGCCATTTATGAAAATATTTTTGCAGAGTTTTGTGGAAATAAAAACTTGCCGATGAGGATATATTTATGAAGAAAAAAATAATAGACAGGATTAAATTCTTTCTATTTATGAAGAAAAAAATGGAAAGTAAACAGACCGATATAATCAAACGAGTCTTGTTGGAATTGAAAAAATATAAACTTTGGATTTTGTGCAGTCTCCTTTGCGCAGCCCTTACCGTGGTATGCACCCTTTTGATTCCGGTGCTGACAGGCCGGGCGGTGGATTGCATGTTAGGAGAGGGGGAGATATCCTGGGATGCTCTCTATGTCATTTTAAAAGAGATGGCCCTTGCTATCGTAGCTACATTTTTCTTCCAGTGGATAATGAATCGCATCAACAATTTTATCACCTATGACATCACAAAAAGTCTTCGCCAGAGGGCTTTTGACAAGATGCTCATCATGCCGATAAAAAATATTGATTCCCATTCCCATGGAGATTATATGAGCCGAATTGCTACAGATGCGGATGTTTTGTCTGATGGACTTTTGATGGGATTCACACAGCTTTTTACCGGTGTTTTGACCATTATTGGAACCATTATTTTCATGGTAGAAGTGAGCCTGCCGATTGCGCTTGTGGTTATTTTGCTCACCCCGATTTCTCTTTTCGTGTCAAAATTTGTGGCCAGCAGAACCTACAATATGTTTCAGCTGCAGGCAAAGCATCGCGGCCAGCAGACCGGCTATGCCAGTGAGATGATAGAGAATCATGATGTGGTTTCTGCATTTTCTTACAATGAAAATGCCAAGGAAGAATTTGAAAAGATCAATGATCTTTTGGCAGACTCTTCTCTAAAGGCCACCTTTTATTCTTCCATCAGTAACCCAAGTACACGTTTTGTCAACAATCTAATTTACAGCGGCGTAGGTGTGGCTGGAGCTTTGTTGGCCATCGGTGGTGGAATCACTGTGGGTGGACTGACCAGCTTTTTGGGATATGCCAGTCAGTATGCCAAGCCTTTTAACGAGATTTCTGGAGTGATCACCGAATTGCAAAATGCCATTGCCTGTGCAGCGCGTCTCTTTGAAATCATAGATGCCGAGCCTGTATTGGAAAGCCAAAAAGAGCATTTGGATGGAGTCAAGGGATATGTGGAATTTAAGGATGTATCTTTTTCTTATGATGCCAGCCGACCTTTGATTGAGCACTTAAACTTACAGGTAGAGCCTGGATGGCGAGTGGCAATTGTTGGTCCGACGGGAAGCGGCAAAACTACCATGATTAATCTTTTGATGCGTTTTTATGAAATTAATGGCGGAAGTATCACCATCGATGGAGTAGATATCCGAGATATTCCAAGAAGTAATCTGCGTGAAAACTTTGGTATGGTCTTGCAGGAAACCTGGTTAAAGACTGGAACAGTGAGGGAAAATTTGCTTCTTGCCAATCCAGCTGCCAGTGAGGAAGAGATGATTGCGGCGGCAAAGAGTGCCCATGCTCATGAGTTTATCAAACGTTTGCCAAATGGCTATGATACCCTTATCAAGGGGGATGACGACAGTATGTCTCAGGGTGAAAAACAGCTTCTTTGCATTGCCAGGCTGATGTTAGCTTTGCCACCGATGCTTATTTTGGACGAGGCTACATCTTCCATTGACACTCGAACCGAGATGAAGATTCAGGAGGCCTTTGGCAAGATGATGGAAGGCAGAACCACTTTTATCGTTGCTCACAGACTTTCTACCATACGTGAAGCCGATGTTATTTTGTATATGCAGGATGGCAAGGTCTTAGAACAGGGAAGTCATGAAGAGTTGTTGCGAAAAAATGGATACTATGCTAAATTGTACCGCAGCCAGTTTATGGCGGAGGAAGCTTAGGACAAAAGTTTTTCAAAGATGTTTTGGACTTTGTTTCATACAATAAAACTTCGTGCATAATGGCTTAGATATGTTATAATATGATGAAGACTAAGAAATTTTATTCTGGCTTTATGCCAGTTTGGGACTTGTGTTTTGGATTTGTTTCCATCAGGTCATAGATAAATGAGGTGTGTTATGGAGCAATTTGTGATAAAAGGTGGCAATCCGATGGTTGGTGAAGTAGAAATCGGTGGCGCCAAAAATGCTGCACTTGCTATTTTAGCAGCAGCCATTATGACAGATGAGACCGTTACTATAGAGAATTTACCAGATGTGCGAGATATCAATAT
>CAVIOJ010000182.1:22916-25584 GCA_963644225.1 Lachnospiraceae bacterium
ATCATGCTTGATGCTCTCAGCGACATCGGTGCTGATGTGGAGAGAATTGATCGCCATACAGCTAAAATCAATGGCTCTTCCATTGAAAGTCTCAATGTAGACTACGAATATATCAAAAAAATCAGAGCTTCTTACTATCTGCTTGGAGCCTTGCTTGGCAAGTATAAAAATGCAGAGGTTGCCCTTCCTGGAGGATGTGTAATCGGCAGCAGACCTATCGATTTGCATGTCAAGGGATTCAAGGCTTTAGGAGCCGAAGTGGATATCAGCTACGGACTTATCTCTGCAAAGGCAGAAAAATTAGCTGGAAACCATATCTACATGGACAAGGTTTCTGTGGGTGCTACCATCAATGTTCTTATGGCGGCATCTTTGGCAGAGGGCAAGACAGTTATTGAAAATGCAGCCAAGGAGCCACACGTGGTGGATGTGGCCAACTTCCTAAATAGCATGGGAGCCAACATTCGTGGTGCTGGAACAGACGTGATTCGTATTGTTGGTGTAGATAGATTACATGGAACCTCTTATTCAGTTATTCCGGACCAGATCGAGGCAGGCACATTTATGTGTGCAGCAGCTGCTACCAAGGGTGATATCCTATTAAAAAATGTTATTCCAAAGCATTTAGAGGCTACATCAGCCAAGCTTATCGAGGCGGGATGTACTATCGAGGAATTTGATGATGCGGTTCGTATAGTAGCCAACAAAGCATTGAAACCGACACAGGTGACTACCCTTCCATATCCGGGATTCCCTACGGACATGCAGCCACAGATGGCAGTTGTTTTGGCCATGGCGGCAGGAACCAGCACTGTGACAGAGAGCATCTTTGAAAATCGTTTCAAATACGTAGATGAGCTTTCTCGCATGGGAGCTGATATCCAGGTAGAGAGCAATGTAGCTATTATTCGTGGTGTGGATGGCTATACAGGCGCCAGAGTTTGTGCGCCGGATCTTCGAGCAGGAGCTGCTCTTGTGATTGCTGGACTTGCAGCAGATGGAGTTACCATCGTGGATGATATTCATTTTATCCAGAGAGGATATGAGGATTTCGAGATCAAGCTGCAGAATCTTGGAGCACAGATTGAGCGAACCAACAGTGAAAAAGAAATACAGAAGTTTATCTTAAAAGTTTCTTGAGGCTTGTAAGATAAAACCGACTAAGCCTTATTTAAAAAAGTGCTAATAAAAACCGCTGTAACCCTTGTAAATAACCGCTGTAACCCTTGTAAATACTTGGGCCACAGCGGTTTTTTTTCTAAAAATCCTGTTTTATAAAATTGCCTTGATAAAAAGTTCTGCATTTTCTTTTTGGGACAAGTCGATGAGTCCTCTTTCTTCTGTGTCGACGATTGGACGGGAGAAGAAGTTTTTGTTGAGATAGATAATCTGTCCCGGTGTTCCGTCGCTAAGCAGCACGCGGCTGTTGGCGTAGCAGGAAGCCACTTTTTTAAGGAAGGTAAAAATGACTTCGGGATTGTATTTTTGATAACCATCCTTTTCAAAGGCTGCGATAACCTGGAAAGGACAATTTGGTGCACGGTAACTTCTTGCGGCAGTCATGGCATCGTAGACATCTGCGATGGCAACTATTGAAGCAAAGTAGTCAATCTCATCGGCCTCGAGACCTCTCGGATAACCGGAACCGTCGAAACGTTCGTGGTGCTGCAAGGCGGCCAACTTGATGCGAACATCCAAGTCCAAATTCTTTAAAATCTTATTTCCCAATTTTGCATGGGACTGGACAAGCTTGTATTCCTCGTCGGTAAGCTTTCCCTCTTTATTGAGAACCTCTGGTGGAATCTGGGTCTTGCCTATGTCATGAAGCATCGCAGCAAGGGTGAGGACATTGAGATCCTCCTTGGATAGACGCAGCCACTTGCCGATAGCTCTGGAAATCAGCGCTACATTGAGAGAATGGGCATAGATGGTATCGTCTACCGAGCGCATGGTGTGGATCATATCAAACAGCTCAAGAGATGTCTTTGATGCGAAGAGACTAGAAGCCTCGCGAAGCATATGGTTGCAGGCGTCTGTTGTATCTCCGGCGATGATTTTATCGAAGTCATCTTTGAGAGAAATCATGTTCTTTGTGTAGTTGGTCTGGAAGGACTGAAATGCCGGTGTAGACTTTAAGTGCTGTCTGTGGGAAGTGGTCTCGTGGGCACGAGTTACTTCTTTTTTTACAGGTGCTGCTTCTTTTTTCTCTTCCTTCTTGACAGGAGCCTCGTCAGCCTTTGGTTCTGGAGATTTTTTCTCCCCTGGTATACTTTTTTCATCTATCATGGCAGAGACAATCCGATAAAACTGCATGTTACGGATAAGTCTGTCATCTAAGACGGTTCCGGTGTCTGCTAGAACCTGTCCGCGGTTGGTAAGAATTGGTTTGGCAACAACCATTCCTTTTTTTAATTCTTTTACATTGATTTCAATCATAATTCCCCCAAAAGCCTGTACTGTATCTTGTCTATAAATTTACAGGCAGATTGTGAATTTTTGCACACTTTTTATTATATATGTAAAAAGACTCTATTAGCAAGGATTTTAGGGGATGACGGGGATTTTTTGTAAGGGAATTCTATACATATTATTTGAGACGACTAGGGCAAGGCTACAAAATGGAGGAATTGTATAAAGGGAATTGTTGACAAAAGATTGCCTTGGGGTG
>CAVIOJ010000182.1:25594-33866 GCA_963644225.1 Lachnospiraceae bacterium
TTGGGGTGTAAAGTCGTCACTGGTGTTAGTCACAGATTTGAAAAATTCCATATCGTATTTTCTCTTATTCAGAGTGGCGGAGATACAAAGGATCGATGAAACCACGGCAACCCCGATTGTGGAAGGTGCCAACCTGAGCGAGTAACTCGAACAATAAGGGATTTGATTATCTTAGACAATTGAATCCGCTTGTGCGGATTTTTTTTCGCTCTGCCAAGGCAGGACGAAAGGAACAATGGAAAAAGAAAGGAAGAAAAAATGGAAAAATTATTATTTACTTCAGAATCCGTTACAGAAGGACATCCAGACAAAGTATGTGATGCCGTATCTGACGCAATCTTGGATGCTTGCATGGCAGAAGATCCTATGAGCCGTGTTGCTTGTGAGACAGCATCTTGTACAGGATTTGTACTTGTAACAGGAGAGATCACTACAAAAGCAAAGTTGGATATTCCAGCAATCGTTCGTAAGACCGTACTTGACATCGGATATGACGATGGAAAGAAGGGATTGGACGGAAACTCATGTGCAGTTATGGTAGCACTTGATCAGCAGTCAGCAGATATCGCTATGGGTGTTGACAAGGCTCTTGAAGCAAAAGAAGGTTCTCTTACAGATGAACTTGATACAGGTGCTGGAGATCAGGGTATGATGTTTGGTTATGCAACCAACGAGACAGAAGAATACATGCCTTATCCAATCGCTCTTGCTCACAAGCTTGCACTTCAGCTTACAAAAATTCGTAAGGATGGCACACTTTCTTACCTTAGACCAGATGGAAAAACTCAGGTTTCTGTAGAGTACGATGAGGCTGGTAAGCCAAAGAGACTCGAGGCTGTAGTTCTTTCAACACAGCATGATGAGGATGTTACTCAGGAGCAGATTCATGAGGATATCAAAAAGTATGTCTTTGATCCAATCCTTCCAGCAGAGCTTGTTGATGCTGATACAAAGTTCTTTATCAACCCAACAGGTCGTTTCGTAATCGGTGGACCTCACGGAGATGCTGGTCTTACAGGACGTAAGATTATCGTTGATACTTACGGTGGAATGGCTCGTCACGGCGGCGGTGCTTTCTCTGGAAAGGACTGTACAAAGGTAGACCGTTCTGCAGCTTACGCAGCACGTTACGTTGCAAAGAATATCGTAGCTGCTGGTCTTGCTGACAGATGTGAAATCCAGTTGTCTTATGCAATCGGTGTTGCACAGCCTACTTCTATCATGGTTGATACATTCGGTACAGGAAAGGTTTCAGATGAGAAGTTAGTAGAGATCGTTCGTGCAAACTTTGACCTTCGTCCAGCAGGTATCATCAAGATGCTTGACCTTAGAAGACCTATCTACAAGGATACAGCAGCTTATGGTCACTTCGGACGTAATGATTTGAATCTTCCATGGGAAGCTTTGAACAAAGTAGATGATTTGAAAAAATATCTTTAAGATTATAAAAAAAGTATAAAACCTTTTTGGGAATGCTTTTTTTGAGGGTGAGTAATGCTATAATAAAGGCCGTAGGACGCGCATTTGCGTCTTGCGGCTTTTTTGGCTTTATTTAGGAATAAAGGAGATTTTATGAAGCTTAGAACGAGACTTGTTATTTCGTTTTGTATAATTATTTTTGTGCCGATTATTATGGCGGCTACTGGTATTTACGCCATAAAAAATCTGTTGCCGAGCCTGAATATTCCTGTGGAAAATTATGAATATATCTCGGCTCTTCCTCATTTTAAAGAGATGGCTACCGATGCTATTGTATCGATGATTTTGATACTGTTTTTTACGGCAGCAATACTTGTGGTATGGACTTATAGTTCCATTATTTCCCGCCTTAGACAGCTCAACAAGGCAGCGGACAATATAAGAGAGGGCAATCTCGATTTTACCATTGATACCAAGGGCAATGATGAGATCAGTGAACTTAGCGAGAGCTTCGAGGCTATGCGCAAGAGGCTACAGATGAATGCCCAGGAAAAGCTGGATGCGGAGCAGGAACACCGCATGCTTATTTCCAATATTGCCCACGACCTAAAGACGCCCATTACGGCCATCAAGGGCTATTCGGAAGGTATTATAGACGGAGTTGCTGATACTCCGGAAAAAAGAGAGAGATATCTTAGGACAATTTATAATAAGGCCAATGAGATGAATACCCTTATCAATGAGCTGACCTTGTACAGCAATATTGATACCAACCGTATTCCTTACAATTTTCACAAGATCAATGTGCGAGACTACTTCATGGACTGTATGGAGGAACTCAAGATGGACTTGGAGAATCAGCACGTACAGCTTACATTTTTTGACTATGTGGATGATGATTGTCAGATGATAGCAGATCCCGAGCAGCTTGGCCGAGTGATCCACAACATCATAGGCAATTCCATCAAGTATATGCGGGCCGAGGAGCCTTCCTTTATCAGCATGCGCATCAAGGATGTAGGGGATTTTATTCAGGTGGAAATCGAGGACAATGGCAAGGGGATTTCCAACAAGGATTTGCCTTATGTGTTTGATCGTTTTTACCGGGCGGATGCTTCCCGCAATTCGGCCGCCGGAGGCAGCGGCATAGGACTTTCCATTGTGAAAAAAATAATCGAAGATCATGGCGGAAAAATATGGGCTACCAGCAAGGAGAATGTTGGAACTGTGATGTATTTTGTTTTACGCAAATATCAGGAGGTACCAAATGAGTAGAGTACTTATTATAGAGGATGAAATTGACATAGCAGAATTGGAAAAAGACTACCTGGAGCTGAGCGGATTCGATGTGGTAATCGAAGGAAACGGCAGTAAGGGTTGTCAGATGGCTCTTGCGGAGGAATTTGATATTTTTGTCTTGGATCTGATGCTTCCGGATATGGATGGATTCGAGATCTGCAAGCGGATTCGCCAGGTGAAAAACACTCCGATACTGATGGTCTCAGCTAAAAAAGAAGACATTGACAAAATCAGAGGATTGGGACTTGGAGCAGACGACTACATCACCAAACCATTTTCTCCAAGCGAGCTGGTTGCCAGGGTAAAGGCCCATCTGGCCAGATATGATCGCCTGGTGGGAAGCGCTCAGTCAAGCACCAGTGATGTGTTTGAACTTCGAGATATTCGGATTGATAAGACGGCACGTCGTGTCTGGGTACGGGATGAAGAGACCCAGTTTACCACCAAGGAATACGAGCTTTTAGTTTTCTTGGCAGAGCATCCAAACCATGTATTTAGCAAGCAGGAGCTCTTCAAGGAAATCTGGGATATGGACTCTGTGGGAGATATCGCAACCGTTACTGTTCATATTCGAAAGATTCGAGAAAAGATAGAAATCGACACCAACAAGCCACAGTATATCGAGACTATTTGGGGCGTGGGATACAGATTTAAGGTGTAAAGATGTATGGATGCCGCCGCCGGATACGTGTGAATTTGTGAGGTTGCAACATCGTTTCATAGCAATAAAAGATGGAAAACAATATGCCAAGTGGGGGCAAAGTTGAAAGGAGAAGATATGGAATTAGAAGTGATTTTTGAGGATGAGGATATTTTGGTTTGCTACAAGCCGGCAGGACTTGCGACCCAGACATCTAGTGTGACAGAGATGGATATGGTCAATTTGATTCGTAACTACCGGGCAAGCAAGGGAGAGGATACCTATGTTGGTGTGATTCATCGCCTGGACCAGCCGGTAGAGGGCCTTTTAGTTTTTGCTAAAAATGCAGCAGCTGCAGCGATTCTTTGCAAGGAGTTGCAGACCAGATCTTTTGCAAAATACTACTATGCTATTGTCACCAGAGAAAATATTCCTGAGTCTGGTACATTAGAGGACTACGTGGTAAAAGATGGCAGAAAGAATCGCGCCATGATAGTAGGCCAGAGCAATCCTAGAGCGAAAAAAGCCAGACTTTCCTATAGCCTGGTTAAAAAAGTGGATGACCGCAGCCTCTTGGATATACATCTGGATACCGGACGTTTCCACCAGATTCGCGTACAATTAGCCAGCCGTACGGCACCGATTTTAGGCGATGTAAAATATGGTGGTAGCCGCACGGGAGCGCCTCTTTGCCTTTGTTCTTATCGCCTCCAGTTTACCCATCCGGTTACCGAGGAGGGCATGGACTTTAGCATCAAGCCACGTGGCAGAGAGTTTGGAGACTTTTTTGAGGACTGAGAACTTAGGGATTTTGAGACATAACTTTTAGACCGGCAAGTGAATTCCTGATTTTAAAGACCTGACATTTTGCTTAGAAACAAGGGAAAATGCGCTGATACCAAGCCTTGACAAGCCCTGTGTATTTTTTTAGAATAAGGGGTACTGATGTAATATAAAGGAGGCCATGATGGCAAAGGATAAAAAGTTAGTTGAAGCCATTACATCTATGGATGTTGACTTCGCACAGTGGTATACGGATGTTGTTAAAAAAGCAGAATTGATGGGATATTCCAGCGTTAAGGGATGTATGATTTTTAAACCTGCTGGATATGCTATCTGGGAAAATATCCAAAAAGAATTGGATGCCAGATTTAAAGAGACAGGTGTGGAAAATGTTTACATGCCTATGTTTATTCCAGAGTCTCTTTTACAGAGAGAAAAGGATCATGTAGAGGGATTTGCTCCAGAAGTTGCCTGGGTAACTCACGGTGGATTGAATCCTCTTCAGGAGAGACTTTGTGTAAGACCTACTTCTGAGACCTTGTTCTGTGATTTCTACAAGGATGAGGTTCAGTCTTATAGGGATTTGCCAAAGTTATATAACCAGTGGTGTTCAGTAGTTCGTTGGGAAAAAGAGACCAGACCTTTCCTTCGCTCTCGAGAGTTCTTGTGGCAGGAAGGCCATACTGCTCATGCTACAGCAGAGGAGGCAGAGGAGCGCACACAGCAGATGCTCAACCTTTACGCAGACTTCTGTGAGGAAGTACTTGCCATGCCAGTTATTCGTGGACGCAAGACAGACAAGGAAAAATTCGCTGGAGCAGAGGCTACTTACACTATCGAAGCTTTGATGCATGACGGCAAGGCTTTGCAGTCAGGAACCAGCCACAATTTCGGAGATGGTTTTGCAAAAGCATTTGAGATTCAGTATACAGACAAAGACAACCAGTTAAAATATGTTCACCAGACTTCCTGGGGTATGACGACTCGTCTTATCGGAGCTATTATTATGGTTCATGGTGATGATTCCGGACTTGTGCTTCCACCACAGATTGCACCGACTCAGGTAGATATCATTCCTATCATGCAAAATAAAGAAGGAGTCTTGGACAAGGCAAAAGAGGTTTCAGATGCTCTGAAGGCTGCTGGACTTCGTGTAAAGGTAGATGACAGTGACAAATCTCCAGGATGGAAGTTTTCTGAGCAGGAGATGCGCGGCATACCTGTACGTATTGAGATGGGACCTAGAGATATCGAGGCCAATCAGGCAATCGTTGTTCGCCGTGATACCAGAGAAAAAATCACTGTATCAATCGACGAGCTTGCAAAGCGTCTTCCAGAGATTTTAGATACCATGCAGCATGAGATGTTAGAGAGAGCCAGAGCTCACAGAGATGCTCACACATATGATGCGCATGATTATGAGGAGTTCAAGTCTATCGTTGCCGAAAAACCAGGCTTTATCCGTGGTATGTGGTGCGGCGACCAGGCTTGTGAGGACAAGATAAAAGAAGAAACTACAGCAACAAGCAGATGTATGCCATTTGCACAGGAAGAGATTTCTGATGTTTGTGTATGCTGTGGTAAACCAGCGAAAAAGTTAGTATATTGGGGTAAAGCATACTAATGAAAATGGTATTACCAGATGACGTTAAAAAAATAATTGACCGATTAGAAAGTCGCGGATACGAAGCCTATGCAGTAGGCGGCTGTGTCCGCGACTGCATTTTAGGGAAAGAACCAGCGGATTGGGATATCACGACTTCAGCCAAGCCAGAGGAGGTAAAGTCTCTTTTTCCTCATACTATAGATACGGGAATTGCCCATGGTACTGTTACCGTCATGGAGCATCATGTGGGATATGAGGTGACTACCTATCGCATCGACGGAGAGTACAAAGATGGCAGACATCCCGACTCAGTGGTATTTACCGACCTTTTGTCTGAGGACTTAAGGAGGCGTGATTTTACCATCAATGCCATGGCCTACAACGATAAAAGAGGCCTGGTGGATCTTTTCGGCGGAGTGGAGGATTTAGAGGCAAAAACTATTCGCTGCGTGGGAGAGGCAGAGGAACGCTTTACGGAGGACGCTCTTCGCATGCTTCGTGCCATTCGTTTTTGCGCCCAACTTGGATTTTCCATGGAAAAAAAGACCTACCAGTCTATCTGCGATTTGGCACCGACCATAGAAAAAGTCAGCAAGGAACGAATCATGGTAGAGCTGGTCAAACTTCTGGTTTCAGATCATCCGGAAGGTATGCGAGATATCTACAGCACCGGACTTAGCAAGGTCTTTTTCCCAGAATTTGATTCCATGATGGAGACCCCGCAGAATACTATCCATCATAAATATAGCGTGGGAGAACATACCATCGCCGCTTTGCAGTCTGTGGAAGCGGACCGGATTCTTCGCCTTACCATGCTCCTTCACGACGTGGCAAAACCAGTTTGCAAGACCACTGATGACGATGGCATTGATCATTTTTACGGACATCCGGAGCAGGGTGCTAAAATGGCGGCAGAGATATTGCACCGCTTGAAATTTGACAATGATACAATAGCCCAGGTAAAACGTTTGATTCTTTTTCATGATTATCGACCGGGCCTTACCAAAAAAGGTATACGAAGGGCTGTGGTAAAGATGGGAGTGGACTGCTTCCCGGCTATTTTCGCTGTAAAAAGAGCGGATACCATGGCGCAGAGTTCATACATGCATCAGGAAAAAATGCATGCCATTGCAGAATTTGAGAGACTTTATCTTGAGATTATAGAAGATAATCAGTGTGTGAAAAAAAAGGATTTAGCTATCAACGGACGAGATGTTTTGGCCCTTGGAGTGCCTCAGGGTAAAGGCGTTGGCCGAGTGATAGATATTTTGTTTGAAGAAGTGGTAGAAGAGCCGGAAAAAAATGACAGGGACTATCTTATGAGACGGTGCCAGGAGATTGTCGAGGAAGGTTTTGATGCAAAATAAATTGTTTTTTAAAAGTGGATACAAAGGAATATTTCTTCTTCTTGTGCTTATCTTTTTGCTTTCTCTGACTGCATGCAAAGAGGAGTCCAATGAGCCTTTTGTTTATCATGGGCCGACTACTAGTACATCAGAAACAAAAGAGGCGGAGGAGTCAAGTGACGAGGACTATCTTATCCGCGAGATGGATATGGTATCTGAGAGCGTGACTTTACTTGCTGTGGATAGTGGACATGAGTATCGCTACAACTACAGCCTTAGTACCAAGTTCATGGACAAGTATGGAGATTCTTACAGCTCCATCCATTTTACCCCGGGACAGGTGGTACATATTCAGTTAAATGACGCCAATACCGATTTAAAATCCATTCAGATGTCTGACGATGTGTGGAATCAGACTGACGTGGTAAATTACAAGATCGATGAGGATCAAAATCTTTTTACTATTGGAAAGACCAACTATAAGATCACTTCGGACACTCTCTTTTTCTCTGGCACGGAACTCGTGGAATTATCTGCTGTGGGAGAAGAAGATACTTTGCAGGTAATAGGCAAGGATAAAGAGGTTATTTCTGTAGTTGTCACCACGGGGCACGGTTATATACAGCTTGCCAACAGTGAGACTTTCGTAAATAGTATGATTGTCATTGGAAATAAGATTATCACCAATGTGACGGGAGATATGCTTTTTGAACTTCCGGAGGGAAGCTATGATATCACTGTGGCCAACAATGGTTATGGCGGCACAAAAAATTATACGGTGACAAGAAATGAGACCACCACCGTGGATTTAAGTGAGCTAAAGGGAGAGGGCCCGAAGACCTGCCAGCTTACCTTTACTTCCGACATTGCCGGAGTGGCTGTTTACGTGGATGGCGAGCAGGTGACTGTGGGAAGTGCTTTGTCTGTCACTTACGGATCTCACAAGTTAAAAGTTGTAGCAGAAGGCTACGAGGAGTGGGAAAAAACACTGATTGTCAACTCTGCTAGTGCTACCATTTCTCTTGATTTGGAATCCAGTGATTCATCTGAGGATTCTTCGGATGAGGATACTTCGTCTGATACGACAAGTTCTACGTCGGGATCTACTACGGGTTCAAGCAGTTCATCTGGATCAAATGGGTCAAGCAGTTCGAGCAGCAGCTCGTCGACGTCCTCTTC
>CAVIOJ010000183.1:0-3485 GCA_963644225.1 Lachnospiraceae bacterium
AGTCTGGAGTAGGATATATTTATCAAATGCCTACGGGCGAATTTTAGGAGGAAAAAATGTCAGAAGCAAAAATCTATTATCAAGAAGACTGTAATCTTTCACTTCTTAAAGGAAAGACAATCGCTGTCATCGGCTATGGTAGCCAGGGACATGCACATGCATTAAACGCAAAGGAATCTGGATGCGATGTTATCATCGGTCTTTACGAAGGTTCTAAGTCTTGGGCAAAGGCTGAGAAGCAGGGATTCCAGGTATATACAACAGCAGAAGCTGCTAAGAGAGCTGATATCATCATGATCCTTATCAACGATGAGAAGCAGGCTGATATGTACAAGAAAGACATCGAGCCAAACCTTGAGCCAGGAAACATGTTGATGTTCGCTCACGGATTCAATATTCACTTCGGATGCATCAAGCCACCAGCTGATGTTGACGTTACAATGATCGCTCCTAAGGGACCAGGACATACAGTTCGTTCTGAGTACCAGGCAGGAAAGGGTGTTCCTTGTCTTGTTGCTGTAGAGCAGGATGCTACAGGAAAGGCTCTTGATCTTGCACTTGCTTATGCACTTGCTATCGGTGGTGCTCGCGCTGGTGTTCTTGAGACAACATTCCGTACAGAGACAGAGACAGACCTCTTCGGTGAGCAGGCAGTTCTTTGTGGTGGTGTTTGTGCCCTTATGCAGGCTGGTTTCGAAACTCTTGTTGAGGCTGGTTATGATCCAAGAAACGCATACTTCGAGTGTATCCACGAGATGAAACTTATCGTAGACCTTATCTACCAGTCAGGTTTCGCTGGAATGAGATACTCTATTTCAAATACTGCTGAGTACGGTGATTACATCACAGGACCAAAGATCATTACAGAAGACACCAAGAAGGCTATGAAGCAGATCCTTTCAGACATCCAGGATGGTTCTTTTGCAAAAGAGTTCTTACTCGACATGTCTCCAGCAGGACGTCAGGTTCACTTCCAGGCTATGAGAAAGCTTGCTTCTGAGCATCCTTCAGAGAAGGTAGGCGAGGAAATCAGAAAGCTCTACTCTTGGAACAACGAAGAAGATAAGTTGGTTAACAACTAAATCTTTCGTACATATTAAGAAAAAAGCAACAGGTTTTGTCCATCCTTAAAGTTGTTTAGAAAAGATAAACCGCTGCAGCCCTAGTATATACAAGGGTTACAGCGGTTTTTTAACATGTTTTGTCCCATAAGTCCAAAAAGGAGCCTGCCCAAAAGGCAAACTCCTAAAATTCAATTCTATGAACTATAATTACTCGCAGATAGTTACAACCCATCCTTCTGGTCCTTCGATGTTGCCCATCTGGATACCAGTCAAAGTCTCGTACAACTTCTTGGTATAAGGTCCCATCTCTTCCATACCTGCTGGGAAGCAAATCTCATCTCCATGATCGTAAATTTTTCCAACTGGAGAGATAACTGCAGCAGTTCCGCAAAGTCCTGCCTCTTCGAAATCTTTTAACTCAGAGAATAATACTTCTCTGTGCTCTACTGGCATTCCCAAGTATTTTTCAGCAACTACCATAAGAGAACGTCTTGTGATAGATGGCAAAATACTGTCTGACTTTGGTGTAACGAACTTGCCATCTTTTGTGATGAAGATGAAGTTGGCTCCACCTGTCTCTTCTACCTTTGTACGGGTAGCTGGATCCAAATACATATTCTCGTCGAAGCCTTTTTCATGGGCATCTACGATTGCATGTAAACTCATAGCGTAGTTCAAACCAGCCTTAATATGACCTGTTCCGTGAGGAGCGGCTCTGTCAAAATCAGAAACACGAATTGTAAGAGGCTTTGCGCCGCCCTTGAAGTAAGGTCCTACTGGAGTAACTAAAATTCTGAACTGATACTCATCTGCAGGCTTTACACCGATAACTGCGTTGGTAGCAATCATGTAAGGACGAATGTAAAGTGTAGCACCTGAGCCATATGGTGGAACCCATGCTTCGTTGGCTTTTACAACCTGCTTTACTGCTTCTACGAAACGATCTACAGGAAATACTGGCATCTCAAGACGCTCGCAGGAATCTTTCATACGCTCGGCATTGAGGTCAGGACGGAAGCAAACGATTTTTCCATCCTCTGTAGTATAGGCTTTAAGTCCTTCAAAGCAAGACTGTGAATACTGGAATACACCAGCACACTCATTTAAAACCACCTTGTCGTCTGTAATAATGGCACCATCGTCCCATTTTCCGTCTTTATAGTTTGACACATATCTGTAGTCAGCTACCATGTAGCCGAAACCAAGATTGGCCCAATCAAGATTTTTCTTTTCCATTTTCTTACCTCCGAAATCTCGGTCGCCCCTGGCACTTTCTTACGCTAAAGGGCTAAACCTTCGCTCTTTTTATCGTACTACTATCTCGTTTCTTTGTAAATATTTTCGGGGCAAAAAACCTATAAAATATAGGCTTTCAGCAGTTTGAAAGTATTTTTTACACCATTCATATGAGAGCGCTCATAATTGTGGGAAGCATAGACACCAGGACCGATCAGACCATGGCGAATATCATATCCTCCATGCAAGGTTGCCTCCACATCTGAACCATAATGAGGATAGACATCGATGGCATAATCCAGATTATTTTCCTTGGCAAGGCAAGACAAATCTGTCACCAAATCGTAGTTGTAAGGGCCGCCGGAATCCTTGGCACAGATAGACACCATCTGCTCCGTACATCCAAGATCGGCTCCCACACAGCCCATATCTACAGAAATCATCTCTACTGTATCTTCCGGCACAACGCTTCCGCCGTGGCCCACTTCCTCATACACGGTAAAAAGTAAAGTAACCTTGCGATTTGGCTGCCATTTTTCAACAGAAGCTGCTTTTGCAAGTCCTAACAAAATAGCAGCGGAAAGCTTGTCATCCAAAAAGCGGCTCTTGATGTAGCCACTCTCTGTCACTACAGTCCTAGGGTCCATGGCGATGATATCTCCAGTCTGGATACCAAGAGAGAGGACATCTTCCTTGCTGTCGACATTTTCATCGAGGAGGATTTCCATATTTTCTTCCTTGGCTTCAACCTTGTCATCCGCCACATGAGCAGAAGGCTCGGTATTTAATACCACACCAGTATACATCTTTCCATCTCTGGTAAAGACCATGCAGTTCTCTCCATCGGCAGTAGGCCACTGATGACCGCCCAATGTGGTAGGACGAAGCCTTCCATTGTCCTTGATGGAGCGAACCATTGCTCCTAGAGTATCTACATGAGCTGCCAAAACCAAAGGTTTTCCCTGGCCTCCAATTACGACACTAACGTTTCCTTTTTGTGAAAGCTCTGGCTCATAGCCCATCTCGCGCAGTGTCTTTACCAGATAGTCCGTGGCATTTTTCGTAAATCCAGTCGGACTGGCGATAGAAGTTAAATTGTAAAGTTCATTTTTTATATAGTTATATATTTCTTCTGACATTTTTGCTCCTTTCTTTTTCAGTTTTAGTATATCACCCATTCTGGGA
>CAVIOJ010000184.1:0-5147 GCA_963644225.1 Lachnospiraceae bacterium
TCATAAGCGAGAACATTTTCTAACAATTCCTCCAACTGAGCGTAGGTATTTACCTCGTTTATCATGCCACGAAGTCTGGCGGAATTGTGAAATCCACTGGTATACCAGGCTGCATGCTTACGAAATTCCCGGATGCCGTAGAGTTCCTCACCCTTGAAAGCAATCTGCATTTTTGCATGGCGAAGCATGGTCTCGCACACGATAGACAGCTCCGGCTTGCCGATGATCTCTCCCGTCTCAAAATAATGCAGGATAGAACTAAAAATCCAAGGATTTCCCTGGGCGCCACGGCCGATCATAAAACCATCGCATCCCGTCTGTTCTTTCATGGCAATGACATCCTGGGCCGACAAGAGGTCTCCATTGCCGATGACTGGAATAGATACCGCGTCTTTTACCTGGGCAATGATATCCCAATCCGCCTTGCCCGAATAATACTGCTCCCTGGTTCTGCCATGTACTGCAATAGCTGCAACTCCTGCATCTTCAGCAATCTTTGCCATCTCTACTGCGTTGACATGATCCTCATCAAAACCCTTTCGAATCTTGACAGTGACAGGTTTTTTTATGGCCTTTACCGTCTTTCTCATGATCTCGCCAGCCAGTTTTGGATTCTTCATAAGAGCTGATCCATCACCGTTGTTGACCACCTTTGGAACGGGACAACCCATGTTGATATCTAAAATGTCAAATGGGCGGTCTTCTATCTTTTTTGCCATCTCACTGATACAGATGGGATCCGAACCAAAAAGCTGCAGGGAAACAGGTCTCTCCTCCTGGCGTATCTCAAGCAGCTGATAAGTGTTTTTATTGTTGTATTCTAAGGCCTTGGCGCTGACCATTTCCATACAGATAAGGCCCGCCCCTTCTTCCTTACATAACTGACGAAATGGCAGGTCGGTAACGCCTGCCATTGGTGCTAATACCAGATTATTTTTCAGTTGTACATCCCCGATGGTAAGTCCCTGTAGGGTGGCATCTTTCATTAGCGTCGTCCCCGCATCTCTTTTTCATAAATCAAACGCAAGCCCTGTAAGGTAAGATCCGCATCATAGACATCGATGCAGTCCGTCTCATTAAAGATAAGCTTGCCGAGTCCACCTGTGGCAACTACCTTGATGTCGTCGTAGCCGGACTCTTCTTTCATATGTTCCACGATATATTCCACCTGTCCAATTTGGCCGAAAACAAGTCCCGCCTGCATGGAAGAGATGGTTTCTTTCGCAAGAATTGACTCCGGTTTTTTTATCTCGATTTCCGGAAGTTTGGCTGCTTTTTCCCAAAGAGCCTCCGCCGAAGTACGAACTCCTGGAGCAATGACACCAGAGACATAAGCCCCGTCTCCACGAATCAGGTCATAGGTTGTAGCAGTTCCATAGTCGATAACGATAGCCGGGCCGCCATAAAGTCCTATCGCGCCTGCGGCATTGACGATACGGTCCGCTCCAATCTGACGAGGATTCTCGGTGATGATTTTAACACCGGTGCGCACTCCTGGCTCTACCAAAATCGGATGAATGCCAAAATACTTGATGATACCACTAGTAAGAGAGTGCATGATTTTTGGCACAACGCTGGCAATGATGGAATCTGTGATATCCTCTTTTTCAATGTTGTTGTAGCGCAAAATCTCACCTATGGCGATACCGAATTCATCGGAAGTACGAGTCATCCCGGTGGTCAGTCTGAAATTCCCCACCAATTTTTCATTGTCAAAAACACCTATGGTAATGTTTGTATTTCCCACATCAATAGTCATTAACATATTATCACCTACTCCTCACCTTCATATGCCTCTCCAAGGCAAAATACACGGTAATACATCTCTAAAGACTCAAACAATTCCTGCTTTTCCCGCTGTAATTGTTTTACTTTTAACACGCTTCCAATCTCATCGTACAATATGTCGTCTTCCTGGGTCTGGGTACGAAGAGTCAGTTCCCCATCGCTATTAAAGACAACCTGGAGCGCGCCCCCTACATCTGCGGTAAAAAGGACACACATGATATGAAGTTCATCCTGAATCCCCTGTGGGAGGGATGAAAACTGCTCGTTAAAATAATATTTTTTATTGTATGAATTGGCTCCGCAAAGCACTACTTCTTCTTCCATAAAATCCTCTCTCTTACACATATCCATACACGCCGCGAACCGACACCTCACCGGAATCCACCTTGCGTAAATCCTCTTTTGTCTCGATCAAAAGTCTGCCAGTTTCATCGATGCCTCTGGCCACTCCTTCCCATGGGCCCATAGGATCTAGTACACGAACTGTCTCGTTGCGATTCACCAGATGGCGGTTGTATTCCTCCATGATTACTGACAAATCCTCCGTCATGGAAAATACCTGATAGACAAGGCCAAATTCCTGCCAGATACGCTTGGTAAGCTCCTCGCAGTGACAGGTAATGTCCGCCGTCTTCTTATCTTTTGCCAGAGCCATATCGATAGAAATAGCCTTGTTGGCAAGTTCCTCCGGAAAAGAAGTATGATGCACATTGACACCTATTCCAACCACGAGATAATCCACGACATCACCCGTCATGCCCATCTCAGTTAAAATACCGCACACTTTTTTCCCAGAAATGATAATGTCGTTTGGCCACTTAATCTGAGTATCAAGGCCATAGAGTCCACAGATTGCCCGGCGCACAGCAACAGCCGCTACCAAGGTCAACTGACTAATATTTTCCACCTGCATCTTGGGCCGAAGGAGCATGGATGTAGCAATGGAAATCCCGCTGGGAGTCTCCCACTGGTGTCCGCTGCGTCCCCGCCCAGCTGTCTGCTTGCCGGCAGAAATCACAAGGCCCTCTGCTTCACCCAAAGCAGCTCGCCGTTTTATCTCGTCATTAGTAGAATCAATGACATCTAAATATTCATGTCTGATGTCTATCATATCTGATGAATCCTTCCATCTATTTGATTTGCGAGATTATTGAATTAATGTCGCATACATAATTGCCTTGATGGAATGCATACGATTTTCTGCCTCATCAAAGACAACTGACTGTGGACTCTCGAAAACTTCATCGGTTACTTCCATCTCGCTGAGTCCAAACTTTTCATGAATCTCCTGACCAACTGTGGTATGTAAGTCATGGAAGGCTGGAAGGCAGTGCATAAATACCGCTGAATCCTTGGCATAAGACATAGCCTTTGCATTGACCTGGTATGGAAGCAAATCATGAATACGCTCCTGCCATACTTCTGTCGGCTCGCCCATAGAAACCCACACGTCAGTGTAGATTACATCGGCATCAGCGCAGCCTGTCGCAACATCCTCGGTAAGAGTAATGCTGGCTCCTGTCTCCTTGGCAATCTCCTGGCAAGTAGCAACCAATTTTTCATCTGGGAAATATTTCTTGTTGGTGCATGCCACAAAATCCATGCCAAGCTTGGCACAAGTAACCATCAAAGAGTTACCCATATTGTATCTGGCATCACCCATGTAGACGAACTTGATTCCCTCAAGATGGCCAAATTTTTCCTGGATGGTAAGCATGTCCGCAATCATCTGGGTAGGATGGAATTCATTGGTAAGACCATTCCATACAGGTACACCCGCGTACTTAGCCAGCTGCTCCACGATCTCCTGTCCATAGCCACGATACTCTATTCCGTCAAACATACGACCAAGTACTCTCGCCGTATCCTCGATGCTTTCCTTCTTGCCGATCTGTGAACCAGATGGGTCCAAATAAGTCACATGCATGCCCAAATCATGAGCTGCCACTTCAAAAGAGCAACGGGTTCTCGTGCTTGTTTTTTCAAAAATCAAAGCGATATTTTTTCCCTTTAATTCATCATGGGCAATACCTGCTTTCTTTTTTGCCTTGAGATCAGCAGACAGTTCGATTAGATAGCGAATCTCATCTGGTGTGTAGTCTAGTAGTTTTAAAAAATTGCGTCCTGATAAATTCATACGATTCTCACTTTCTTATTTTTATTGCTTTTTGGTAATAAATAACAAGGGTCTTTTTACCATTGCTAAATTTTTCACATTTTCCCTATTATATGACATTGCGTAAAAAAAGTAAAAAAATACAAGCCAAATTTTGGAAAAATAATCCCTTTGGCTTGTATTTTGCTTTGACTACTTAAATCATGCCACAAAAATGCGGTAATTAGTTGTCTTTTGCTACCTCAGCGATAGATTTTACCATGCCAGCCATTCCCTGAATCTCAGAAGGAATGATGATCTTGGTAGCCTTGCCATCTGCAGCCTTTTCAAAAGCCTCGAGACTCTTGAGCTGAAGAACGGCATCATCGGCACTGGCTTCCTTGAGGAAACGAAGACCATCAGCCTTTGCCTGCTGCACTTTTAAGATAGCCTCAGCTTCACCTTCTGCCTGACGAATGGTTGCTTCCTTGAGCGCCTCTGCCTTGAGAATCTGGGCCTGCTTTTCTGCCTCTGCATCCAAGATAGCGGATTCCTTTTTACCTTCTGCAATAAGAATGGTAGATTTTTTCTCACCCTCTGCAATAAGGATTGCTTCTCTTCGCTCACGCTCTGCCTTCATCTGTTTTTCCATGGCATCACGGATAGCTGCTGGCGGGATGATATTTTTCAACTCTACTCGGTTAACCTTGATTCCCCAAGGATCCGTAGCGATGTCCAAAGAAGATCTCATCTTGGTATTGATGGTTTCTCTGGAAGTAAGGGTCTCGTCTAATTCCAAATCACCGATGACATTACGAAGAGTGGTTGCTGTCAGGTTCTCGATAGCCATGATCGGATTCTCAACGCCGTAGCAGTAGAGCTTTGGATCTGTAATCTGATAGTAAACAACGGTATCGATTTGCATGGTAACATTGTCTTTTGTGATAACTGGCTGTGGTGGGAAATCAACCACCTGCTCCTTTAGGTTGACATTTTTTGCAACACGGTCGATGAATGGGACCTTGAAATGAAGACCAACTGGCCAGGTTGTAAGGTATGCACCCAATCTTTCGATAACGAATGCGTGCGCCTGTGGAACAATTTTTACACAGGAAATAATCACAACCAACAATAAAATAATCAAAATAATAATTGCCATAACTTCTCCTTCCTCTTTTAAAGCACCGTCAAAATCATGTACTCTGCAGCAATCTGTGCACTACAGTGTTCTGCGCTTGACGGTATTCTGCGCTCTACAGTATTC
>CAVIOJ010000185.1:0-7581 GCA_963644225.1 Lachnospiraceae bacterium
TGTTTGAACAGATGGGGCAGGAATTCAAGAAGAGATTTGATGGAAAGCCAATCAACAAGATTTTGACCATCGAAGCATCTGGAATTGGAATTGCCTGCATCGTGGCACAGTATTTCGGAGTACCGGTTGTCTTTGCAAAAAAGGCAAAGAGTATCAATATTGATGGAGATGTCTACATCGCCGATGTGGTTTCTTTTACCCACAAAAATACAAATCAGGTCATCGTATCTAAAAGCTTCCTTAGCGAGGAAGACCATGTTTTGATTATCGATGATTTTCTTGCAAATGGTTGTGCACTGCAGGGATTGATTTCTATTGTAAATCAGGCTGGTGGTACTATCGAAGGTATTGGTATCGCCATTGAAAAAGGCTTCCAGATAGGTGGAAATATCATTCGCAATATGGGTTATCAGTTAGAGTCTTTGGCTATTGTTGAGAGTATGGACGCCAAGACAGGGGAGGTAGTATTCCGTGAACAATAATATAGAAAATAATCAGACAGATCCAATTTATACCCTGGATGGTAAAGTGCCTCTTTTAAAGGCTATCCCATTTGGCTTGCAGCATATCCTTGCAATGTTTGTATCAAACATCGCACCGATTCTTATTGTAGCTGGTGCATGTGGAATGGACTCAAAGGACACAGCCATGGTGATTCAAAGTGCTATGCTTATAGCTGGAATTGGAACACTTATCCAGCTCTTTCCAGTTTGGAGAATCGGATCTCGTCTTCCGATTGTGATGGGTATATCATTTACATTTGTATCCATTGCCTGCGTAATTGGTGCCCAGTATGGTTATGGTGCCATTATGGGTGCAGTTTTAGTTGGCGGTATTATCGAAGGAATCCTTGGTCTTTTGTCAAAATACTGGATCAAGCTTGTGACACCAATCGTTGCCGCTACTGTAGTTACAGCCATTGGATTTTCCCTTCTTTCTGTTGGAGCAGATTCCTTTGGAGGAGGTAGCAGCAGCGCAGATTTCGGCTCTGTAAATAACTGGATTTTGGGTACTGTGACATTGGTTTGCTGTATCGTATTCAATGTATTGGCAAAATCTTTTTACAAGCAGCTTTCTGTTTTGTTTGGCCTTGTAGTAGGCTATGTTCTTGCTCTTTGTATGGGAATGGTTGATTTTTCAGGCCTTGCTGGAACGAGCATTATTGCCCTTCCACATTTGATGCCTTTTAAGATGGAATTCCATGCAGATGCTATCCTTGCCTTTGTTATGATTTTCCTTGTTTCTGCAACAGAGACTATAGGAGATACATCGGCCCTTGCATCTTCAGGATTGAATCGTGAAGTAACACAAAAAGAGACCGCTGGTTCGTTAGCCTGCGATGGATTCGTCAGCGCTCTTTCTTCTGTTTTTGGTTGTATGCCAATTACTTCATTTAGCCAGAATGTAGGTCTTGTTGCCATGACAAAAGTAGTAAACCGTTATGTCATTGGAACAGGTGCTTTGATTTTGATTCTATCCGGAATCTTTCCTATTGTTGGAGCAGTTCTTGCTACACTTCCAAGTGCAGTTTTAGGCGGCTGTACCATCATGATGTTTGGTACCATTGTAGTCAGTGGTCTTCAGATGATTGGTAAATGTGGTTACACACAAAGAAACATTACAATTGCAGCGCTTTCTTTAAGTATTGGTTTGGGATTTACCCAGCTTCCAGAACTTTTTGAAATCTTCCCTAGCATGGTTCAGTCAGTTTTCGCAGAGAACTGTGTTGCTGTTGTATTTTTGACAGCCATTATTTTAAATCTTGTTCTTCCAAAAAATATGGAAAGCAGTGAAAAGTAAAAGTAAAAATTTGTCTAAAAAAATAACAAAAAAGCGAATTTACTATCGTGTAAATTTGCTTTTTTTATTTATAATCTAACTACTATAAGGTGAGAATAAAAGGAGGAAAAAATGAGTAAATTTCCACAAGGGTTTTTAGTAGGAGCTTCCACTGCAGCACATCAGGTAGAAGGAAACAATATTTACAGTGATTACTGGCTGCAGGAAAATGTAGAACATTCAAGTTTTGTCGAGCCATCTGGTGACGCAGTTGATCATTACAACCGATACGAAGAAGACATCAAGATGATGGCGGATGCAGGATTGAATGCTTATAGATTTTCTATTGAGTGGGCCAGAATCGAGCCTAAAAAAGGCGAATTCGATGATAATGAAATTGAGCATTATCGCAAGGTGATTGCCTGCTGTAAGGAAAATGGCATCGAGCCAGTCGTTACCATGCATCATTTTACTTCTCCAGCTTGGCTTATTTCCATGGGTGGTTGGGAGAACGAAGAAGTCGTTGATTTGTTTGCTAATTATGTAAAGTACGTCGTTGAAAAATTGGGAAGCGAATTAAATTATATCTGCACTATCAATGAAGCAAATATGAGACTTCAGTTGGCTGCCATCATGAAAAAATATATGGGAACCATGGGCGGCGGAGCAAAAGAAGCTCCAAAGGCAGATGATAAAATACAAAAGACTCCAAAACAGGATGCACCTAAAGAGGGAGACGTTCAGGTTGGTCTTAACTTAGGACAGGGCAAAAATACCATGATACTTGGTATGATGGAATGCGCAAAGGCATTTGGATTGCAGGATCCTAGAGGCATTCATACTTTTGTTTCTATGTGTACACCTGAAGGAGATATCCTTGTTATGAAGGCTCATCAGGCAGCCAAGAAGGTTATCAAGGAATTATATCCAAATATAAAAGTAGGCATCACTTTATCCCTTCATGATATGCAGCCAGAAGCTGGTGGAGAAGAGGCAGCAGCCAAAGAATGGGAAGAAGAATTTAGTCACTACTTACCTTATATTGCAGATGATGATTTCTTCGGTGCTCAGTCTTATACCAGACAGTGCTTTGATTCCAAGGGTGAAAAATATACACCAGAAGGTGTAGAGCTCACTCAGATGTCCTATGAATTTTACCCAGAAGCTATTGCTAATGTAGTTCGCAGCGTTGCCAAGGAATTCAAGGGTGATATTATCGTTACAGAAAATGGCGTGGCTACTGCAGATGACAGCCGTCGTCAGGAGTATATAAACAGAGCAACATCTGCCTTGTTAGAATGCATCGCTGATGGTATTCCACTTAAAGGATATATGCATTGGTCTTTGATGGACAACTTTGAGTGGCAAAAAGGCTTCTCTATGCAGTTTGGACTCGTTGGAGTAGATAGAAGCAATATGAAGCGCCTTCCAAAAGAAAGCCTGAAATTGTTGGGAAGTATGGCTACAAAGTAGAACTAAAATTTCAATATTTTTGACAAATGAAAGATACGGTTGCATTTTGCGACCGTATTTTTTTGTTACTCTAGATATACTGTTTGCCAGATATTGCAGAAGGGTTATTTTGACAGTTATTTTAGAGTGGTTATTTCGCCAGATATTGTAGGAAATGGAAAAACATGATAAAATAGATTGGTTTTTTAGAAAAAAGAGGTATTTAAGATGCGTTGGAACAAATATACAATTGATACGACAACAGAGGCTGAAGAGTTGATGGGTGCCATGCTTGGCGAACTTGGAATCACAAGTATTGAGATTGAGGACAATATTCCAATCTTAGATGGAGACAGACAGGGTGGCATCTTTATGGAATTGCAGCCAGATATGCCGGAGGATGATGGCAGATCCCGTGTCAGCTTTTATCTGGAGGAAGATTGCAAGGAAGAAAAAGCTCTTTTAGCCCAGGTGAGAGATGAAATCGAAGCCATGCGCGCATACGCAAACATTGGTCAGGGAACTATCGAAAAAGCACTCTCTGACGAAGCGGATTGGCGAGACAATTGGAAGGCTTTTTTCTCAGCATTTTCCATTGGAGATATTTTTATCAAGCCGACTTGGGAAGAGCTTCCGGAAGATATGTCTGACAAGACCCTGATTGAAATCGACCCTGGAGTTTCTTTTGGTACAGGCAAGCATGAGTCTACCCAGCTTGTGATTCGTCAATTGCAAAAATATTTAAAAGCCGGACAGAAGGTTCTTGATGTGGGCTGTGGCAGCGGTATTTTATCTGTTGTTGCTCTAAAACTTGGCGCAGCTTCTGTGGTTGGAACAGACATTGATGAGGATTGCATTGCATCATCTTATGACAATTTTGCAGTCAACCACTTAGATAAGTCTTTGGGAGACTTTTATGTGGGAAATCTTATCGATGACGCATCACTTCAGGAAAAAGTGGGGCGCGATTGCTATGATATCGTTCTTGCCAATATTTTGGCCGATATCATTATCCCTATGGCTTCGGCCCTCTATAATACTATGAAAAAAGATGGAATACTCATCACTTCGGGAATCATTGATTTCAAAGAAGATGAGGTGAAAACTGCACTTGAGAAAGCAGGATTTCATGTTCTAGAAATCAACGCACAGGGTGAGTGGAGAAACATAACGGTACAAAAATAGAAAAGGTAAAATCATGCAACAGATTTTTGTGGACCAATCTCTTACAATTTCAAAAAGATTTTTCGTCGAGAAAGAAGACGCCAGGCATCTTGCTCAAGTGGTGCGTATCCGCGAGGGAGAGAAGGTGCGAGTCAGCACTTTATCCGGTGAGAATTTCCTTTGCCAGGTAATTAGTGTTGAAAAAAATCAGGTGGAATTGGAAGCAGTAGAAATTCTTCCTTCGACGGAACTAAAAAAGAAAATCTATCTTTTTCAAGCTCTTCCAAAAGGTGATCGCATGGAAACTGTAATTGAAAAAGCAGTAGAACTTGGTGCCTATGAAATCATCCCGGTGGAGATGAAATATTGCGTGGTAAAGTTAGATGATAAAAAGAAAGCGTCCAGACAAAAGCGCTATCAGAGTATTGCGGATTCTGCGGCGAAGCAGTCAAAACGAAGCATACTGCCACAGGTTCGTGATGTTATGACTTTTAAAGATGCTCTTAGTTACGCAAAAACCATGGATTTATTTTTGTTGCCTTATGAGTGCGCCGAGGGCATGGAGGCGACAAAAAAAGCATTGGAAAAAATAAAAGATGCAAGCAGTATTGCTATTATGATAGGCCCAGAAGGGGGATTTGCAGATGAAGAGATTGATATGGCAAAAGATGATGCCTGCATTCTTTCTCTAGGAAGCAGAATCCTTCGTACCGATACAGCAGCAATAACTACCATGTCCATGGTTATGTTAGAATCAGAAATTTCTGCTACTTTTTAACATGGTAGAGAGATGATAAAATATACTTTGTTTTATTGAAAAAGGAAGCAAAAAATGAAATGTTACTTGGATAATTCAGCAACGACCCAGTGTTCGCAGGCGGCCGCAGAAAAGATGATGCAGGTCTTACGGGAGGATTATGGCAATCCTTCTTCCTTGCACAACATGGGAATGGATGGAGAAAATTATATAAAAGAAGCCAGAGCTACCATCGCTAAGATTTTAAAGGTGGATGACAAGGAGATAATATTTACTTCCGGAGGAAGTGAGAGCAATAACCTGGCTATTGTGGGAAGTGCCATGGCCAATAAGAGAGCTGGCAACCATGTGATAACTACAGCAATCGAGCATTCTTCCGTGGCCAATCCTTTTTTCTATTTGGAGGAATTGGGATTTGATGTGACATACTTATCTGTGGATCACTTGGGCCATATTTCCTTAGAGGAATTAGAAAATGCAATGACTGATGAGACGATACTTGTTTCCATCATGCATGTAAATAATGAAATCGGCGCGGTTGAACCAATCGCAGAAGCTGCCAAGATTATAAAGGCTAAAAATCCAGCCTGTATTTTTCATGTTGATGCTATCCAGTCGTTCGGTAAGTTTCGCATTTTCCCTAAAAAGATTGGAGTGGATCTCCTTTCTGTCAGTGGCCACAAAATTCACGGGCCAAAGGGAAGCGGATTTTTGTTTGTAAGACAAAAGACAAAACTAAAGCCGATCATTCTTGGTGGTGGTCAGGAATGGGGATTCCGTTCAGGTACGGAAAATGTGCCAGCCATTGCGGGCCTTGGAGTTGCTGCAAAAGAAGCATACGAGGCATTTGATGAAAATATTGCCAGGATGTATGAACTTCGAGAGTATTTCATTGGCCAGGTGCAAAAAATTGATGGCCTTTCGGTAAATGGCCCATTGGACGAAACTGCAGCACCTCACATCATCAGCGTGAGCGCAAAGGATGTGCGAAGTGAAGTCTTGCTCCACGCCTTAGAGGACAAGGGAGTTTACGTTTCCGCGGGAAGTGCTTGTTCTTCCAACAAACCGGCAATCAGCAAGACTCTAAAGGCCATAGGCTTAGATCCAAAACTTTTGGACTCCACGGTTCGCTTTAGTTTTTCAGTTCATACGACCCAGGAAGAAGTGGATTATGCAGTCGAGGCATTAAAGACTTTGGTGCCCCTTCTTTCAAAATATAAACGAGGTTAGAAAAGAGGTAGATTATGTATCAGGCATTTTTGATAAAATATGCAGAAATTGGAATCAAAGGAAAAAACAGACATCTCTTTGAGGATGCTCTGGTTCGTCAGATTTGTTATGCTCTTCGTGGCGTGGATGGCAAATTTAACGTACACAAGCAGCAGGGACGCGTCTTTGTTGAGACAGAGGGAGACTATGATTATGACGCCACGATCGATGCGCTAGGTCATGTTTTCGGAATCACAGGAATTTGTCCTGCAGTTATGACAGATGATGAGGGCTTTGATAAGTTAGCAGACCAGATTGTCTCTTATATGGATGAGATTTATCCGGATAAAAATCTTACTTTCAAGGTTAAGGCAAGACGTGCAAGAAAAAATTACCCAATGGATTCCATGGAACTAAATGCAGCCTTGGGAGAAAAGATTTTAAATGCTTTTCCTGAGATGAAGGTTGACGTACACAACCCAGAAGTGATGCTCTATGTGGAGATTCGTGAGCGTATCAGTTTTTACTCTGAGGAGATTCCTGGACCAGGCGGAATGCCAGTAGGAACAGGCGGAAAGGCCATGCTTCTTTTGTCTGGCGGAATCGACAGTCCTGTAGCTGGATATATGATTTCAAAGCGTGGTGTGGCAATCGATGCGACATATTTCCATGCTCCACCTTATACATCTGAGCGTGCAAAACAAAAGGTTGTTGATTTGGCAAAAGAAATCTCTGCCTATACAGGCCCTATCAATTTAAATATCGTAAACTTTACAGATATTCAGTTGGCAATCTATGAAAAATGTCCACATGAGGAACTTACCATCATTATGAGACGCTATATGATGAAGATTGCTGAGCATTTTGCCAAGGAAAGTGGTTGTTTGGGTCTTATCACAGGAGAGAGCATCGGACAGGTTGCTTCCCAGACTATGCAGTCTCTTATGGCTACAAATGAGGTATGTACCATTCCGGTTTATCGTCCATTGATCGGTTTTGACAAGCAGGAGATTG
Source organism: Lachnospiraceae bacterium (assembly GCA_963644225.1). Classification (GTDB taxonomy): domain Bacteria; phylum Bacillota; class Clostridia; order Lachnospirales; family Lachnospiraceae; genus Pararoseburia. The sequence goes on from CAVIOJ010000185.1 coordinate 7,376, forward strand.
TAGAAGTCTCTGAAAAAATTGGAACCTATGAGACATCGATTTTGCCTTACGAGGATTGCTGTACTATTTTCGTTGCAAAGCATCCTGTTACAAAACCGAATCTTAATATTATTAAAAAATCAGAAGAGAAACTTGCTGATGTGATTGATGATTTGATGAATGAAGCGATTACAAGCGTAGAGACTATTCGTGTAGAAGCCTAGAAA
>CAVIOJ010000186.1:0-4750 GCA_963644225.1 Lachnospiraceae bacterium
ATCTAGGACGACTGTCGCCAATCGCCTCAAGCGACCAACCTGAAACTAGCGGGCCACTTACGTTTCCCTTCGGTCTTGCTTCGGATGGGGTTTACAGGGACCCTTGCTGTTACCAGCAAAGCGGTGGTCTCTTACACCACCTTTCCACCCTTACCAGGAAATCCTGGCGGTTTATTTCTGTTGCACTATCCTTGGAGTCACCTCCACCAGACGTTATCTGGCATCCTGCCCTGTGAAGCCCGGACTTTCCTCGTCTGCAGCCTTTCGACTTTGCAGCCGCGATTACTTATCTTACTTCTTTGCCAAAAAGATTATAGCGAATTTTACACATCAAGACAACTGCCACCGATAAACTCACGAAGAAGAGAATTGTTGCAGATATCATCAGCCGGTATGGCGATAAAGTAGTCAAGAAGCTTTAAAAGGCGTTTGGCCTCTGCATACTCCGGACAACCTGGCTCGATGGACAAAAGGTTTGGAACCGCATAAATTTTTAACACAGACATCTCATAGATGAGGGCTGAGTTAAACATCACATCCGCTTCCTCCTGGAATGGGAAAATATTTTTCTCCTCTCCTCTTCGAACAGAATCCCACATGGCTATGGTCTCTTTTGCACTGGTTCCTCTGGTTCTGGCATCTCGGACGATGCGGCGAATAAGTCTGCCATCAGTAGTGGACAAAGGATTGTGTTCATCGATATTGAGCTGGGTCAAAGCCGAGATATAGATCTTGAATTTGTTCTCTTTTGGAAGGGATGCTGACATGCGCTCGTTTAGGCCATGTATTCCCTCGATAACCAAAACATCTCGTTTACCGAGCTGCATATAATGGTCTCTGTACTCTCTCTTTCCCGTCTTGAAATTGAAAGATGGCAAAAGAACCCTCTCTCCCGCTAAAAGTCGGCTCATATCCTCATTGAACTGGGCGATATCAAGTCCTTCGATACACTCGAAATCTTTTTGTCCAAATTCATCCAAAGGGATCTGGTCTCTGTCAAGGTAATAATCGTCAAGCGGCACCGGATGAGGTGTCAGTCCCAAGGCCCGCAGCTGGGCTGATAGCCTGTGAGAAAAAGTAGTCTTTCCGGAAGATGAAGGGCCGGCAATCATGATGAATTTTTTATCTGGATCCGCAGCGATAGTCTCTGCAAGTTCTCCGATGCGGCGTTCCATAAAAGCTTCCTGGGACAAGATAATATCCTGGGTCTTTCCATGGCATACAGCCTCATTTAGACTGGCTACAGAAGAAATCCCAAGAGACTTTCCCCAGGCCCCGGAATTTTGTAGTACCAAAAAGAGATTGCCAGCCGGGTCAAAAGGAGCCGCCTGTCTGCTGTCCTTGTCAGGAAATTGCAGAATAAATCCTGTCTTGTAGAGATACAGCTCGTAGTAAGAAAGCATACCGGTAGACGGCGCCATATAGCCATAAAAATAGTCAATGCAGCCGTCCAAATCATAGACATTGCAAGTAGAACTGGAACGAAAATGCATGAGGAGTTTTTTGTCCTTCATGCCACGTTTTTCAAAAATCTTCATGGCCTCAGATGTCTTTATGGTGCGCTTGGCAATAGGTATGTCTCTTTCAATGATTGCATCCATGGCTTCTTTTAATTTCAAAAGCCAGGCCTCATCGATAGAATCAATCCCCACCACTCGGCAAAAATATCCCGCTCCAAGAGAATGATCAACCACGATATCTACGCTTTGATCCGGATAGAGGGACAATAATGCTCTTTGCATGACAAAGACAAGGCTTCTGCGATAAGCCCGACGACCATTTTTATCAGCCGTAGTCAAAAAAGAAATCTCCCCGTCTCCCGGCACCCGGTTAAAAAGTTCCATCAACTTTCCGTCAAAAGTAGCAAGAATGATATCATCCTCATATTCCTTTTGCCACTCCTTGGCCAGTGCTAAAAAGCTAATCCCCTCCGGATAGCTATGTTCTTTCCCCAAAATTGTAACTGTAATCATATCTTCCCCCTACATAACAAAAAAAGGCTCCGAAAATGGCTCCACTTCCACGAGAAGTTCTGGAGCATTTTCATGTAAAAAAGAAACCATGTACTCTCTATAGATGTGCTCTAGTCCATAGTGCCCAGCATCTATGATAACAAGGCCCTGAGCCACAGAATCAATACCAGCATGATGGTCTATATCTCCCGTGATATAGGCATCTGCCCCCGAATTTATGGCCTGTTCCAAATCGCTCTTTCCAGCCCCAGGACACATGGCAACCTTTTTTATTTTTTTATTTTTATCCCCGAAAATCTTGACGCTTTGAATGCCAAAAGATTTTTTTATAAGATGGGCCAATTCCTCAACAGAAAGGCTATCCTTTAGCATTCCAAAGCAGCCGATACCTAAGTTTTCTTCCTCTTCGGTAATTTCTAATGGGCTTAAATCTAAAAGTCCTAGTCTCTGTCCCGCCAATTCACCCATTTTTTTCACATCAAAATTGGTATGCATGGCATAATAGGCGATATTATTTTCAATGAGTCCAATCACCCGGCGTCCGATAAAATCAGATGCCACCACTTTCTTCATTCCAGAAAAAATCAGTGGATGGTGGGTCAAAATCATATCCGCTCCAGCATCTATTGCATGGGAAAGCACCTCATCTGTCAAATCAAGAGCGATATAGACCTTGTGAATTTCCTCTTCCTCGTCTCCTACTAAAAGTCCCACATTGTCCCAATCCAAGGCATAATCTGTAGGTATTTTTTCCTCTATGATATCCATAAGTTCTTTTACTTTCATAGGTACTCCTTTCCCCTTGCAAAACAAAGAGTCAAACTAAGAACCAGAGCTCATCTGCATGCACACTACCATATTACTTCTTCGATTATCCGACCATACGCTTCCATCTCTTCTATCCTTTTTGCGATCTGCGGTGTCATGACCTGGGAATGAAGTTTTTCTAATACTTCCCCTGTTATACGCTGTTCCCGCAAAAGATAGGCATGAAGCACCGGATGTTTTTTCTGAAGCAGCATAGGGCCAAAAAGGAAGTCCGCCTCCTGCGGCAGCAGGCTTGCTCCCATTTTTTGCATCCGAATTTCTTTGGCATTTTCCTGGTATCTGACCTTCATCATAGGATAATATTTGCCATCCTCTAAAACCATATCCTCGTCTAAAAAGACGAAGTCATTCTCATATAAAAAGCGTCGTACTTCGTCAATCTCAGACTGTGGCTGTAAGATAAGCTCTCTTGCGCTTTTAGCCTGAAGATGGCCTTCCGTTAAAATATGAAGGACGATTTTCCCACCCATTCCTGCAATGATGATGGCATCCGCTTCCCCAGGAAGCAAAGCCCGCAGTCCATCGGATTTTCTAGTTTCAATAACTTCCGAAAGTCCCTGGGACTGGATATTTTTTCTTGCAGCTGCCAAGGGACCATCTACGATATCCATGGCGATGGCCGAAGAAATCTTGCCACTTTGATAGAGGCTGATGGGCAAATAAGCATGATCACATCCCACGTCACAGAGGCGACTGCCTGGTGTGACCAACCTAGCAATCGCCTCCATACGCTTTGAAATATGTACCGCCATTACTCTAAGTAGTCCTTTAACTTGCGGCTACGGCTAGGATGACGAAGTTTACGAAGTGCCTTGGCTTCAATCTGACGGATACGCTCACGGGTAACGTTGAATTCCTTACCAACTTCCTCGAGGGTTCTGGCACGTCCATCCTCCAAACCAAAACGAAGGATAAGTACTTTTTGCTCACGCTCAGTCAATGTTCCAAGGACTTCATTTAACTGTTCCTTTAAGAGGGTAAATGTAGCAGCTTCTGCTGGAACTGGCACATTGTCATCCTGAATGAAATCTCCAAGATGGGAATCCTCTTCCTCGCCAATTGGTGTCTCCAAAGAAACTGGCTCCTGAGAAATCTTTAGGATCTCACGAACACGCTCTACAGGAAGATCCATCTCTTCGGCGATTTCTTCTGGGGTCGGTTCACGGCCTAACTCCTGAAGCAACTGTCTTGAAACACGGATGAGCTTGTTGATGGTCTCAACCATATGTACAGGAATACGGATAGTTCTGGCCTGGTCAGCGATAGCTCTTGTGATTGCCTGGCGAATCCACCATGTAGCATATGTAGAGAACTTGTATCCCTTGCGGTAGTCAAACTTTTCAACCGCCTTGATCAAACCAAGGTTTCCTTCCTGAATCAAATCAAGGAATAACATACCTCTTCCCACGTAACGCTTTGCGATGCTGACAACTAGACGAAGGTTGGCTTCTGCCAAACGCTTCTTTGCTTCCTGGTCTCCCTCTTCCATACGCTTTGCTAACTCGATTTCCTCCTCTGCTGTAAGAAGAGGAACCTTGCCGATCTCCTTTAGATACATACGCACTGGATCTTCTGTGCTGATACCTTCTGGTACCGAGAGATCGATTTTTTCTACTTCGATATCTTCCTCGTCATCGATGAGGATATCCTCATCCATTTCCTGTATACGAAGGACATCGATTCCACTCTTTTCCAAATAATCAAAGATGCTCTCCATCTGCTTGGCATCTAATGCCATATCCTTGAAATAGTCGTTGATATCCTGGAAGTCTAGAGAATTCTTTCTGTCTTTTCCTAACTCTACAAGTTCTGCCAACTTCTGGGTAAAGTCTGCTGTAGAGATTTCTTTCTTCTCACCTTCGTCTGCTTTTTCTTCCGACTTCTTGGTGGTCTTCTTAGCAGTCTTCTTGGCTGGCTTTTTCTCTTCGGCCTCTTCTGCTGCTTCCTCT
>CAVIOJ010000187.1:0-6354 GCA_963644225.1 Lachnospiraceae bacterium
AATATATGCTTCGCATACCGCTCGGGCGCGAAAGAGTCGCAAGCGACTCTTTTTTATTACAGAATTGATATCTTATTACTTTATGCTGGACTTAAATTTAGATGATAAATACTAGGGCTAAAGAGTAATGCAAGAAATATCTTGAATGCCTATGTTACATTAACCATAAAGGAATGCACTAAAAAAGGAACCTGCAAAAACCAGATTCCTTAGAAAATCCCTGTCGAAGAAATGAAAAAATTCCAAAATAGAGAATGAAGAACCGACCACGGAGAATATCCTTGTGGTCGGTTCTTTTGTCATCTGAATATTTTCTTTTGATTCTATATGAAGATAATGCCGGTAGGGATAAAATTAAAAATCCTTCTTTTTAAAGAATTTCTTGGTCTCTGCAACCACGACACCGTTTAGGGCAAATATTGCGATCATATTTGGAATGGCCATAAGTCCGTTGAAGATGTCGGCTATGGTCCATACGGCAGATACGGTCATATATGGTCCGATGAAGACAGCGATGATGTAGAGCCAGCGGTAAATCATCACATGTTTCATATTGCCGCCGCTTAAATATTCCAAGCATCGCTCTGAGTAGTAGTCCCAACCAAGTATAGTGGTGAAGGCAAAAAATACCAGACAGAGCATAAGTATAAATGATGATACGGTCTCAGGAAATGGCAGACCATTGCAAAAAGCGTAGTTTGTAACGGCAACACCTTCTAAGCCCTCTACCTTCCAGGCACCTGTGATTACGATAGATAGTCCTGTGAGAGTACATATGATGATAGTGTCGATAAAGGTACCGGTCATGGAAACAAGACCCTGTCGTACAGGTTCCTTGGTCTGGGCAGCAGCTGCAGCGATAGGAGCAGAGCCAAGACCTGCTTCGTTTGAAAAGATTCCTCGGGCCACACCTTTTTGCATGGCAACAAACATGCTTCCTACCACACCACCTGTGACGGCTGATGGGTTAAATGCCGCAGATACAATAGTTGCGATAGCAGATGGAACAGCTTTGATATTGCAAATAATAAGTATGATGGCAAAGACAAAATAGATGATTGCCATGAAAGGTACGATAATCTGTGCCACATTTGATATACGTTTTACTCCACCGATAAGTACAAGTGCCACGCATACGGCTAGAATCAACGATGCTATAACAACTGAAACTGAGTATTCTCCAAGGAAAGGCAGTACTTTTATAGTAACTGCATCATTTGGATCAAAGAAATTGTGGACTGCGCTGGCGATACCGTTTACCTGTGAAAAAGTACCGATACCAAAAAGTCCGACGCATACACCAAAGAAAGCAAAGAGTTTGGCAAGCCATTTCCATTTGGCTCCCATGCCTTGCTCTATATAATAGAAAGGTCCGCCCAAACTGTGACCGTCGTCGGCAATCACGCGATATTTTACGGCGAGTAAACCTTCAGAATACTTGGTAGCCATACCGAGAAAGGCGGCTACAATCATCCAAAAGAGAGCACCCGGTCCACCGGCACACACGGCTGTTGCAACACCTACGATGTTTCCAGTTCCGATGGTGGCTGACAGGGCAGTGCAGAGTGCGGCAAAACTAGATATCTCACCTTCTCCGCCTTCTTCATTTTTTACCATCCATTTGAGTGCTAAGGGCAATTTCCTGACTTGCAGTAGACCTAGTCTGATGGTCAGCAGCAGTCCGCCAGCAATGATGAGCACCATAAGTGGTACGCCCCACACAAAATCGTCAATAGTAGCTAGTAGTTCATTAAAAGTAGTCATTTTTTTCCTCCGTCCTCTTGCCTGAGAGATTCCTTTGCGCTATATGCGCATTTGTTGCACCTTCGGCCTCTGGTTAATCCAGATGTCTCCAGAGATTCGATCCACCTGCAGTTGCACCAGAATCTGGCACCTGAGAGTTTTACTCCTTCGGTAGGCGTTAGCCTTTTCCTGCAGACTTCATTTCGAAATTTATTCATTTTAAAGACTATGTTAATTAATCTACAAAGCCTAGTCAATACCTTTGTCTGGATTTCTTTAAATAAAAGAAGTGTAAAAATCACTTACTCTAGCAAGATATATGGTAAAATAATGTCTAATTATAAAAAAGCAGATAATAATTTTTAGCGGATTATTATGTGATAAAATATCAGAAAGTGTCCATACAGATGGAAAGGAAATACCTATGAGTCAACAAGGTGAAAATATAAATACCACAGTAATACTAAAAAAAGGTGAGGGACGCACTATCAAGGCGGGAGGCGCCTGGATTTTTGACAATGAGATTGCATCCATTCATGGGAGCTTTAAAAATGGTTCTCTCGTATTGGTGGAAGACTTTGACGGCTATCCTATGGGATGCGGTTATATCAATCAAAATTCCAAGATTCGTGTTCGTATGCTTTGCCGCGGAGCAAATACCAGAGTGGATTTCGACTTCATTCGAGGAAGGGTTCAAGCGGCTTGGGATTACCGCAAGCGTGTCATGCTAAAAGAAGAGGATTTGTCTTCCTGTCGTCTTATTTTTGGCGAGGCGGATTTTTTACCGGGACTTACTGTTGACAAATACGAAGATATTTTGGTGGCGGAATGCCTGACATTGGGGCTTGAAGTGGCCAAAATCGAGGATGCTTCTGGAAAAGAGTACATACTAAAAGAAGCAATCTTAGGATGTCTGATAGATGTCTTGTCCGCTGATGGATACGAGATATCTGCTGTTTTTGAAAGAAACGACGCCAAGGAGCGACAAAAAGAAGGAGCCCTTCGTTACAAGGGTTTGCTCTGGACAAAAGAAGATGGATTTTTATCTGTCCTGCCTGAAAGCAGACAGGAAGTTATCAATGCTTCCTTTGATCCCCATGTGGAGATTACGGAAAATGGCATCAAGTATCTGGTAGATGTAAAAGATGGACAAAAGACGGGATTTTTCCTGGATCAAAAATATAATCGTCTGGCAATGCAGCGGATCTGTCGGGAGACGAATCATCCTCTTTCAGTCTTGGATTGCTTTACCCATATGGGAACTTTTGCCCTCAACTGCGGATATGCCGGGGCCACTTCGGTGACTGGCCTTGATATCTCAGAATTTGCCGTCGAACAGGCCAGAGAAAATGCCAGACGAAATGGTCTTTCGGACCGTGTTTCTTTTCGACAGGCCAATGTGTTAGAGGAATTGCCACGTCTTCTTGCTGCCGGCGAATCCTATGATGTGGTGATACTTGATCCTCCTGCTTTTACAAAATCGCGTGAAGCGACTAAAAATGCCATCAAAGGATATCGAGAGATCAACATCAAGGGACTGAAACTTGTCAAGGATGGCGGCTATTTCGCAACCTGCTCCTGCAGCCATTTTATGACACAGGAACTTTTACAAAAGACGGTAAAAGAAGCGGCCAAGGCGGCTCATAAGCGCCTGCGACAGATTGAAATTCGCACCCAGGCTTGTGACCATCCGATTTTATGGTCCTCATCTAGCAACACACCGGAATCTTATTATTTGAAATTTTTCATCTTCCAGGTTTGCGAGGAGAGATAGACGTAGGGGAGTTTAGAAGACTATGATTACATTTCTTTCAAAAATTTTTATAAAAGAAAACACAAGCGAGGCAAAAAAGCGTACCCTTATGGGGATGCTTTGTGGAGTGGTGGGAATCGCTCTAAATATCCTGCTCTTTGCCGGGAAATTGATAGCTGGACTAATCTCTGGCTCCGTATCCATCACGGCGGATGCTTTCAACAACCTCTCGGATGCGGGTTCGTCTATCGTCACCCTTTGCGGATTCCATCTTGCTGCCGCAAAGCCAGATTCCGAACATCCATATGGACATGGCAGGGTGGAATACATCTCAGGCCTTGTGATTGCCGCAGTAATCATTGTCATGGCTTTTGAACTTTTAAAAGAATCCGTGGGCAAGATTTTACATCCGGAGGCCACAGAATTTTCTGCTCTGGTTTTAGTGATTTTATTGCTGTCAATTTTTATCAAGTGCTATATGGCTTTTTACAACAATGGAGTCAGCAAAAAAATAAATTCCGCCGCCTTAAAGGCTACGGCCCAGGACTCCCTCAGTGACTGTGTGGCTACGAGTGTTGTCCTTCTTACCAGTATCTTGGGTTACTATACTTCTTTGCAACTCGATGGCTGGTGCGGAGTTTTAGTTTCCATTTTTATCTTTTATTCGGGAATTTCTGCAGCCAAGGATTCCATAGATCCTCTTCTTGGTAATCCGCCAACTCAGGACTTTGTGGATGATATCGAGCATACGGTTCTTGATTTTAGTGATGAAATTGTGGGAGTGCATGATCTGATGGTTCACGACTATGGCCCGGGTAGAAAGATTATCTCCCTCCACGTGGAAGTACCGGCAGACGGAGATATTCTGGCCCTCCACGACATCATCGACAATTTGGAAAAAAGACTGGCCAGAAATTTTGGCTGCACAGCCACCATACACATGGATCCGGTCGATACCAAGGACCCAAGAGTTGCTACGTTAAAAGAGCAGGTGGCTGCTATGGTAAAAGAAGTATACGAGGGCATTACCATTCATGATTTTCGCGTAGTTTTTGGAGAGACACATACCAATTTGATTTTTGACATGGAAGTACCATTTGCCTGCCCTCTCGATGATAATCAGGTAAAAATTGCTGCAAGGAAGTTGATACGGCAGCGACTGGGACAGAATTACTATATCGTCTTAGTGGTGGATCGGGACAATTACATCCATAGCACGAAAGAGAAATAGATAGAAGTCATTACGGGGAGAATACCGATGAAAATAGCAATCGTAGAAGATGAAAAGGTATTTGCCAGACAGCTGGTAGATGATCTGGAGAAATATGGAATGGAAACGGGGCTGACCATCTGGCCTATATTATTTTGGCATGGATTTTATACTTGGCACTGACTATTCCTATTTCTTATTGGGTGATAAAAAATATTCGTACAGACAGAGGCTATGAAGTATCTCTTTTTAGGGCCGTCTTTTTGTCTGTCATTGTCTGTATTTTGGTTTTGGTTTTGAATTGGGGCGTGCGTATCTTTGTCAGTGGTATCAGTCGATTTTTTTACAATGCATGTCTTACCTACGATTTGGTATGTTGTATTATTTTGCTTGTTGTGCAGATACAGCAAAAGAGGGAAGTGGCCTTACAGGCGTCTGTGGTTGCAGAACGCAGACTTCGGGAAAAAATGAAGGAGCAGTACGCCCTCTCCAAAGAAAATATCGATATCATAAATCGAAAGTGCCATGATCTAAAGCACCAGATTTCTCTGCTTCGGGAGATGGCGGATACGGCGGAAAAAGAGGAAATTCTCCGAAGTTTGGAAGAAAGCGTAGACATCTATGATACCAGTCTGCAGACGGAGAATGAGGCTCTCAACGTAGTCCTTAGAGAAAAGGGGCTTTTGTGCCAGGAAAATGGAATCCAGTGGACCTGTATGGTAGATGGATCGCTACTAGATTTTATGAAGACGGTGGACTTGTATACTCTTTTTGGCAATGCCCTGGACAATGCCATTGAGGCATGCTCTAAATTGAAGGATCCGGAGAAAAAAATCATCTCTGTCAGCCTGCTTCGTCGCGCTGGCCTTGTTACTGTTGAAATAGAAAATTATTTTGACGGGGACTTGCGAACAGAAGAAGACCGTCTGCTTACCACCAAGGAGGATGAGCATTCTCATGGATATGGAGTGGAAAGCATGCGCCGCACGGTAGAAGGCTATGGCGGCAGATTTTCTTACGAGGCCAAGGATCATGTCTTTCGTGTTACTATGGTCTTTACTGATTAGGAAGATTTTCGCGAGACCATATTTTTGCAGATTAGGAAGACAAAATGCAATTTAGGAAGGAAAGCATTTTGGCAATTTTAAATCTCATATAATGCCTTTATAAGGATAAAAGCAGGACTTTTTCCTGCTTTTTTTCAGTTTAAGGAGGGTTTGTTTATGAGCAAAGACAAGAAACAAAAGATCAAACGCCCGCATCAGGTGCGGCGTACGGTAGGAATGGTCTTGGCGTGTGTCTTCTTGGCAGTGGTCATTGCGGCAAATGTGGCAGTGAGCATGCTTGGAGATGTCATGAATTCTTACCTTGGCAGTTCAAACATCGATGCTGAGTCCATGGAGACAGCATCAAAATCTGCTAGAAAGCTTTCCAAGGAGGCTGAGGCGGACAGTGCTGTTTTACTGGAAAATAAAAACAACACCTTGCCACTTTCTTCTGATGTGACCAAGGTCAATGTATTTGGCTGGGCTGCAACGGAGTGGCTTGGCGGTGGTTCCGGTTCCGGCGGTGTTGCGCAGGTAAAGACCGACTTTTTAAACTATGTGGCTGAAAATTATGAAAATGTCATCGTGGTACTGAACACGGG
>CAVIOJ010000188.1:0-2813 GCA_963644225.1 Lachnospiraceae bacterium
ATGATGAATTTTATGACCAGCGATTGGAAGGGATTATGGCTGGCAGTGGTGATAATTACCGCAGTTGTAGAGATTATAACGGTAGGCCTGACATCGATTTGGGTTTGCGGTGGCGCTTTGGTAGCACTTGTTATTTGCCTATGCGGCGGCCATCCGGCGGTTCAGGTTGTCGCTTTTTTTGTGGCCACGTTTATTCTCCTATTTTTTACAAGACCTTGGGCGAAAAAATATTTGGAGGCAAAAAAGACGGCTACAAATTATGAGGAGTGCATTGGCAAGGAAGTGCGAGTCATCGAAGAAGTTGATAATCGCAAGGAGAGCGGAAGAGTCCTCTATAATGGTATGGAATGGACTGCAAGGGCTGCAGATGATCAAGATGAATTTGCCGTAGATGAGCAGGCAATCGTGTCTGAAATCCGCGGTGTTAAGATGATCTTGAAGCGCAAGTAAGACGAAGAAAAAACGAAAAAAAGCGATAGACGGTAGTATCTCACATAGTGTGAGTGCTACCGTTTTTGTTTTTGTCATTAAAAATTTAAAAGATATAGAATTTTTGAATGAAAAAGCAAATTTCCTAATAGTGATTTTGGAAAAATGATTTATCTTTAAATTAAGAAAAGTGGATGTATAGCATTATTGGGGCGATGGATAATAGAAACTCTGATAAAAACCATTCAAATAAAGAATAATGAAACGGAGAAATCAAATGAGTAAGAAAATTCCTTGGAATGAAAACTGGCAATTTACAAAAGATGCAGTGAGCGTTTCTGAATCGGTTATGGGAAACGGAAACTGGGAAAAAGTTGATTTGCCACACACCTGGAACGGAGAAGACGGACAGGACGGTGGAAACGATTATTATCGTGGAAAATGCTTCTATGTAAAAAAATTGGCAAAAGCCGACGTGGCAGATGGCAAGGAAGTTTATATTGAATTTGAGGGCGCAAACTCTTCTGCATGGCTCTATGTTAACGGAGAAGAAGTAGCATCTCACGATGGCGGTTACTCTACATGGAGAGCCAACATTACCTCTTATTTAAAAGAAGAAAATGAGATTTTGGTTGCTGTAGACAATGCACCAAACGATCATGTCTATCCACAGAATGCAGACTTTACCTTCTATGGCGGTTTGTACAGAAAGGTGTCTTTGCTTCTCGTAGATGAGACACGTTTTGACTTGGATTATTACGGAAGCCCTGCTATCAAGGTTACACCTGAAGTGACAGGTGCTGATGCAAAGGTTACTACAGAAGTATTCCTTACCAATGCAGGAAGCGCAGAGGAATTGGTATTTACTATTACTGACGGAGATGAAGTAGTAGATACAGTTACAGTTTCTGCAGACAATACAGAAGTAGAGCAGACCATCTCAAACGTACATCTTTGGAATGGCCGCAAGGATCCACATCTTTATACCATGCATGTAGAGTTGAAAAAAGATGGAGTTGTTGTGGATGAGAGAACGACTCGTTTTGGATGCCGTACATTTAGTGTTGATCCAGAAAAAGGATTTTTCTTGAACGGAGAGAGCTATCCACTTCGCGGTGTATCTCGTCATCAGGATCGTCCACATGTGGGAAATGCGCTTACACCAGAGATGCATGAGGAAGATGCGAATATTATCTATGAACTTGGTGCAACAACAATTCGTTTAGCACATTATCAGCATGACCAGCATTTTTATGATTTGTGTGATGAACTTGGATTTGTACTTTGGGCAGAGATTCCATATATTTCAGTACATATGCCAACCGGCCGTGCAAATACCATCTCACAGATGACCGAGTTGATTGCACAGAACTACAACCATCCATCTATTTTCTTCTGGGGACTTTCAAATGAAATCACCATGCAGGGAGCAAAGGATCCGGATCTTTTGGAGAACCATCATATCCTCAATGACCTTGCTCACAAGATGGATAAGACAAGACTTACAACCATGGCAGTTATTACCATGTGTGACATTTCAGAGAGTCAGTATATCGAGATTCCAGATGTAGTTTCATACAACCAGTATTTTGGCTGGTATGGCGGAAAAATTGAGGACAATGGACCATTCATGGATTCCTTCCACGAAATGTATCCAAACAAGCCAATCGGTTTGAGTGAGTACGGTGCAGAGGCTTACAAATGGCATTCATCTCACCCAGAGCAGGGCGATTACTCAGAAGAGTATCAGGCTCATTATCATGAGGAGTTGATCAAGCAGCTTTATACCAGAGACTTTATCTGGGCAACTCATGTTTGGAATATGTTTGATTTTGCAGCAGATGCCAGAGATGAAGGCGGATGCAAGGGTATGAACAACAAGGGTCTGGTTACTTTTGACAGAAAGTATAAAAAAGACTCATTCTATGCCTACAAGGCTTGGTTGTCAGAGGATCCATTTGTACATATCTGCAGCAAGAATTATGTAGATCGTGATGAAGACAAGACTCTTGTTAAGGTTTATTCAAACCAGCCAGAAGTAGAACTTTTTGTAAATGGAACATCAGTTGGCAAGCAGACAGCAGAGGATCATTTCTTCTCATTTGAGGTAGAAAATGTAGGAGAAACCACTCTTGTAGCTAAGGCAGGAGATTGCCAGGATACAGCCAACATTAAAAAAGTAGATGAACCAAATCCAGACTACAGAATGCCTGTAACAGGTGATGTTATCAACTGGTTTGAGATTACAACACCAGAGGGATATTTCTCTATCAATGATACAGTTGGTGATATCATGGCCAATCCAGAAGGACAGAAGCTCCTTGGCGGTATGATTGCAAAAATGCAGCAGGCAAAAGCACAGCCAGCTGAGGATGATCCACAAC
>CAVIOJ010000189.1:0-5036 GCA_963644225.1 Lachnospiraceae bacterium
GATGGAGACAATACAACTGATAGCGCCTTGTCATTTTGGCATGGAGGCAGTGTTAAAAAGAGAAATCTACGACTTGGGATACGAGATTACCAAGGTAGAGGACGGACGCGTCACATTCGAGGGAGATTTAGAGGCCATTGCCAGGGCCAATATCCACCTTCGCACGGCGGAGCGTATTATGGTTCAAATCGGTCGATTCTATGCTAAAACTTTTGATGAGCTCTATGAGCAGATGAAGGCTCTTCCTTGGGAGGAGTGGATTCCTGAAGATGGCCGTTTCTGGGTGAAAAAAGCATCTTCCATAAAGAGCAAATTGTTTAGCGCTTCGGATATCCAGTCTATCGGGAAAAAAGCCATGGTGGACAGGCTGAAGATGACTTATCATACAGACTGGTTCAAAGAAGATGGAGCGGATTTTCCTGTGCGTCTTTTCCTATTAAAAGATGAAGTGACTGTTGCTTTGGATACCACTGGAGATCCTCTTCATAAGAGAGGCTATCGTACCTGGACCAGCAAGGCCCCTATCTCTGAGACTATGGCAGCTGCACTTATTATGCTGACGCCTTGGAAAAAAGATCGTATTTTGGTGGATCCTTTTTGTGGCAGTGGTACTTTTTTGATTGAGGCGGCCATGATGGCGGCAAATATCGCTCCGGGATTAGATCGAGATTTTATCGCTACAAGCTGGAAGCACCTCATTCCAAGACAGGTCTGGTATGACGTGATTGAGGAAGCCAGAGAAGAGATTGATATGGACGTATCCACAGATTTGCAGGGATATGATATTGACCCAGAGATGGTAAAAATTGCCAGGGCCAATGCCAAGCAGGCGGGAGTGGATTCTTTGATTCATTTTCAGACCAGAGACGTAGCGGATTTGCGTCACAATAAAAAATATGGATTTATTATTACCAATCCTCCTTATGGCGAACGTCTAGAGGATAAAAAGGATTTGCCGGAACTTTATACGACCATCGGATCTGTGTATAAAAATTTGGATTCCTGGTCTATGTATATGATTACCTCCTATGAGGAGGCTGAGCGCTATATCGGGCGCAAGGCAGATAAAAATAGAAAACTTTACAACGGAATGATTCGAACTTATTTTTACCAATATATGGGACCAAAACCTCCAAAGAAGAAGGCTGATGCATGAGAACATCCAAACGATATATTGTTATGACCGCACTTTTGTTGCTGGTCTTTGGGGCAAAACTAAATACATGGAATGATGAATATGCGGTAGTTACGCCTTTTCGCGGAGCCAGTCTTCAGGATGAAGTTTTTTATCCACTCAAGGCCAGAAGTATCAATGAAGAAGGCTTATTCTCTTTGCAATATGGCGAGACTTCCTATGGCAATAACGATGGTGTTATTCTAGGTGACCATATGCAGCCTCTTGCTTCATTGTCATTTATCAATGATTTTTTCGGCTGCAGTGGGCTGCTCGGAGATGATGATACCATCACTTTGGATTATGGAGACACAGTCTATACCTTCTATATAAATAGTACTGATGCTATTCGCCAGAAGTCGTCTGCACAAGATATCACTTTAGATGCTATGCCGGAACTCCATGATGGACAGGCCTTTTTGCCGTTGCAGGATATCTGCCGTGAGTTTGGTTGTGAATTTTCCTATGATGAGACCAACTATCAGGCATTTATTAGCGGAGAGGTAAAAAAAGGATCTCTGCCAGTTTCTTATGATCTTAGGAAGCGCTCTCGAGTATCAGCTGTGCGCAACCAGGGAAGCAGTTCTACCTGCTGGGCTCAGGCGGCTCTCAGTGCCATAGAATCGGCTCTTTTGCCTAGACAGAGTTTCTACTTCGATACTGATTCCATGATTTCGGAAAATGCATTTTCTGTAGATAGTTCACTGGGTGGGGATTATACCATGGCAGTGGCTTATCTTTTGTCCTGGGAAGGACCTGTGACCTTAAAAAATGAAAAAGTAGAAAAACATGTGCAGGAAGTACATTTTTTTGACAAGGATGATGTGGATAAAATCAAGTGGGCCGTCTACCAGCAAGGAGGCGTCACGACTTCCATCTATGCCAATATTTCTTCCAACAATCTGACTACTTCTTCTTATTATAATAAAAAAAATAATGCTTACTGTTATACTGGCAATGAAAAGCCTAACCATGATGTGGTTATTATAGGTTGGGATGATAGTTACAGTGCCGACCATTTCAATGGAGACGTGGCTGGAGATGGTGCCTTTATCTGTCAAAACAGTTGGGGAGCCAATTTTGGAGAAAATGGTATTTTTTACGTTTCGTACTATGATACCAATATTGGAGACCAGGCAGTTTCCTATGCATATATTGAAAATGCAGACAACTATGATACCATCTACCAGTCGGATCTTTGTGGCTGGGTTGGTCAGGTTGGATACAACAAAGAAAAGATACACGCTGCCAATATTTACCATGCCGACTTGGATCAGGAAATTTCAGCCGCCGGTTTTTATGCCTTGGGAGAGGATACCCAGTATCAGCTCTATATTGTGACGAATTACAATGGCACAGCTTCTTTGGCCAATCGAAAAGAAGTGGCCAGTGGTACTCTTTCGGATGCCGGATATTATACCATTTCTTTTGATGAGACGTATCGGGTCAGCGAAGGAGATGATTTTGCTATCGTTGCAGTACTCACCACACCGGGACTTGACCATCCTATGGCCATTGAGTATTCAGCAGACGATTTGACTGCCAATGTAGATATTTCGGATGGCCAGGGTTATATCAGCAATAATGGCTTGGATTGGGAGAGCGTCGAAGAAACCACAAAAGGAAATCTCTGCCTGAAGGCCTACGGTCGCAATGTGGCAGAGGAAGAATAGTAGTATATGAAACTGGAAAAAAAGTTAACAAATATGGTGGCGCTGGGATTTCTTATTATAACCGTGGCTGCCATTACCATTTTTTTGGAAGTGCCGGATTTTCATGGCTGGGCCAAAAGAATGCAGCTTGCTTATTCTACCTCCATAGCGGAGGGGGATTCAGTTTTGTCACTCATGAAGGAAGAGACGAAACTGTATGATCAAAAGCAGGATACCATGCAAGGGCAACTTCGTATTGTTATACCCGATGGCGTCTCGCAGGAAGATATCACCATAAAAAATGATTATCTAAATGATACGGTTTATATAAAAATACCGGACATCAGCGGAAACTATTTTGTGGATACACCTATGATTGGACGAACAGACCATATCGAGGATATCGTCTATGAAACAAATAAATCCGATGGTGTTATTGCAATCTGTCTAGATGGAGTCTATCTTCTTGATGAAATCTGGGATGAGACATATCTGTATTTGGATTTTACAGATCCACATGAAGTCTATGATAAAATTGTAGTTGTGGATGCAGGGCACGGAGGCACGGATCCTGGCGCAAATATAGATGGCGTCATGGAAAAAGATATTGACCTTGCCATAGTAGAAAAAATAGTTGATAATTTAGCGGAGGATACTTCCGTAGGTGTATTTGTCACAAGAGCAGATGACAGTGCGGTATCTTTACAGGATAGAGTTGGTTTGGCCAACCGCTTGCAGGCTGATCTGTTTTTGAGCATACACAACAACAGTACTTCCAGTGGCAGAATATCTACAATCTGCGGAACAGAAGTGATGTATCTGTTAGAAGATGAAGACGGCAGTTCCAAGGCTTTCGCCCAGACTTGTCTGGATTATTTGCTTTTTGCCTTGGGTTCGGAGTCAAAGGGAGTAGTAGCAGGAGATGATATTTATATTATTCGAAATGCTACCATGCCGGTGGCTTTGGCCGAGATTGGATTTATGACAAACACAGACGAACTGGCTCTTTTACAGACTGATGAATATCAAAAAAAGGCTGCTGACGCATTAAGCCAGGCGATTCTTGCTACTTTGGGGATGGATTCTTCTAATTAAGTGAGGATTTGCCAGAGGGCATTTGTTATTTTAGATGTGATGAGGCGGCATGTTATAATTTTATGGGATAAAAATCGCAGGAGGAAAGTATGACAAAATTGATTTTTGCAACAGGAAATGCTCACAAGATGATAGAAATTCGTGAGATTTATAAGGATATGGGGTATGAGATTTTATCCATGAAAGAGGCTGGGATTTCTGTCGATATCGTGGAAGACGGTACGACTTTCGAGGAGAATGCTTTGATTAAAGCCAGAGCCATTGCAAAAGAAGTAGACGGTATTGTCATGGCAGATGATTCGGGATTAGAGATTGATTATCTTAACAAAGAACCGGGTATCTATTCTGCCAGATATATGGGAGAGGACACTTCCTATGAGATAAAAAATGCCAATTTGATTTCCAGATTAGATGGTGTAAAAAAAGAAGATCGTACAGCGAGATTTGTCTGTGCAGTTGCGGCAGTATTTCCTGATGGAAGTGAGACTGTGGTAAGAGGCACCATAGAGGGTTATATCGGCTATGAACCACAGGGGGAGAATGGCTTTGGCTATGATCCGATTTTTTACGTGGATCAGTATGGCTGCTCTACAGCAGCTTTGGCACCGGAGGTTAAAAATTCCATCTCCCACAGAGGAAATGCACTACGTCTTATGAAGGAAGAATTGAAAAAATATGAGAATACTTGTAGTTAGTGATAGTCATAGAAGACTGGAAAATTTGGAACTGGCCATCGAGAGAGTGATGCCTGATGTTATCTATCATTTGGGTGATGCGGAAGGCGATGAGGATTATATCGAGGCCATTGCTGATTGCCCGCTTGAGATAGTTCGGGGCAATTGCGATTTTGCCAGTGATTTGCCGGCAGAAGTTGTGATGAGTGTAGGAAGCCATGTAGTGATGCTGACCCATGGTCATTATTACAATGTAAATTATGGGACCCAGATGCTTGCGGCAGCAGCCAGAGAAAAGGGGGCGGATATCGTCTTTTATGGTCATACTCATGTGCCGCTTATCGACTATGATGAGGAGATCACTATCGTCAATCCTGGCAGCATATCCTTCCCTAGACAGGATGGCAGACATCCTAGCTATGTGGTCGTAGACGTTGATAA
>CAVIOJ010000190.1:0-4168 GCA_963644225.1 Lachnospiraceae bacterium
GTCATAGCCTGGTCATTTTGAACCAAAGCCTTAAACATATCTCCTACTGATGCAGACTGCATTTCAACCGTTGATTTTTCTTTGATTGTAACACAAGTGATAGTAATAAATACAACAAAAATCACAGCTACTACAAGAGCTACGTACTTGTAACCAACCATCTCATAGTTCTCTTCTGTACCAAAGGTATGACCCAAAGCAGATACTGCCATAACTGTTACGATAGAAATCAAAGCAGAACCAACGCCTGCGCAAGAACGAGCAAGTGCAGATAAGCCTTCACGCTCTTTACCAGCCTCAGTAAATGCTGGAACCATTGACCAGTAAGGGATATCCATCATGGTATAAGTAACACCCCAAAGGATATAGGTTACTGCTGCATAGGCAATAAGTCCGCCGCCAGAAAGTGTAGGTGGTGCTGCAAACATGAGGAATAACATAACAGCATTGGTAAGTGTTCCGATCATAAGCCAAGGGCGGAATTTACCCCAACGAGTTTTTGTCTTTGCAACGATAACACCCATGATTGGATCGTTGAAAGCATCAAATACTCTGGCTGCAAGAAGAATAATACCCATAGCAATGGTATTGATTCCCATGATGTCCTGATAATAGTAAAGTACGTAAGATGCAGAGAGCATGTAAACCATGTCTTTTCCGACTGCACCGATTCCATAGGCGAATTTTTCGCCACCTGATAGTTTTTTCTTTGTTTCCATTTTGAAACCTCCTTTTTTAACCCCTGTTAATTATTTTTCTCCTTGAGACCCATAGCGATCTCCACTACTTTATAAGCACCGTCATATAAACCAACGGACTTGTTTAATTTGATACTGTCGCACATCTCTCCTAAGAGCTTGTCATCCTTCATAAACAAATCAATCATCTGAAGTGTATGAGGAATATCGCGGCACTCTAATGTTCCATCTCCCATCTCTGCAGAATGGATAGCACCCCACATTTCATGCTTTCCAACACGCTTGATGAAAAGTTTTGGAACCGGATAGAAGGCCAACTCAGATGGCTTTGTTACAAGCACATCACAAGAACGCATCAAAAGGTTTGTGCAATATACAGCTTCGAAAATGTTTTCATGATAAAAAGCATGGATTCCGGTAACATCTCCTGTTAATGCTTCCTCAGCAAATTTTGTGGTCGCATCAAATGCATTGAAATGCTCTGTAGCTACACCTGCCATCTCTGGAATTTCTTTTGTCAAATCATCCCAGACATTTTTGTAATCTCCTACGTTTACATATAAAGCAGCTTTGTTCTCCTTGATTTTAGGAAGCAAATACTTGATGATTGCTGCAAAAATTTCTTTCTGAGCACCAGCTCCACCGATGGTAAGAAGGAAACGCATTGGCTTGTCATTTTTCTTTCTAGCCATTCTCGCATCACAATCTGTCTCAATGTTAGAAACTAATTCATGATCGATATAGTGTCCAGTGTATACGAGTTCGTCATTTGGCATTTCCTTGCAGACTGCATCGCCATTCATACCATTTGCAATACGGTATCCCATGTAAGCATTTTTACACTGGATGGTATGGACACTTCCCTCTGCATAGTGCAAGGCCATAGGCCAGTTATCAGGGATAGCATTAACAACATTTTTCATGCCAGCATGAATAGCTGCCTGTGCTGGCCAAACGTGAGTACCAATAACAGGAATATCCTTTGGCACATTGCGATAAACTGGAGCCATCAGCTCAGCATTTTTCTGATCTGCCGCATTATATTTTAACTGACGGAAAGTCTCATAGTTTACTGGCTCCCAAACAAGTTTATTGAAAAGGGCATTCTTTGAAAGACGAGATCCCAAAGAATACAAATCATTCTGGGCACTGATTACCTTGGTACAGGTAGTCTGTGGATAGCCATTTAAATCCATCCAGTAAGGTGTATATCCCATAGATTTTGCTGCAGAAGCCATAGCCATGGAGATACGATAATGACCAAATCCCATACGGATGTTTCCAACGATAATTCCTTTTTCTGTATCAAACTCTTCTGGAGAATCTCCTTCCTTTAAAAGAACATCATAAACTCCAAGAGAATCTCCGATATGCTCATTTTTTGCAATGTAAACCGGATAATCTACATTGGAATCATCTCCAAATTTTTTCATGTACTTCTTTTTGGATTTTACAGCGCTTTTGTAAACTTTGTCGCTCATTTCATTTCCAAAAATTACTTTTGACTTTTCTTCCATTTCTTACTTATCCTCCACTCTCTTTTTTACTTGAAAATCTATGGTTACAGGTGCTGCATTCGTACACTCTAAAGTAACTGATGCCGCTCCTGTTTGGCCCTTGGACTTGATATAAAATCCGCTCGCGCCTCCTTGTAGGGAAACCACGCTTGGTCCAATCACTTCGATCGGTCCCTCCGTCCTTATGGAAATCGGTTCACTTGAAAAATATAACTGGTTGTCATACTCATCTACTGCCTTTATGCGAAGAGCAATGACGTCATAAGTGATTCCTTCATAGAAAGTATCTGCGGATGCCTTGACTGATAAGGCCATCTCTTTCATAGGAGTTTTGATGATGGATTTTACAACCTTGCCATCCTTTATAGCATCAAAGCGATACTGTTTGGACTGACCGCCCCAATCTCCTACGTATTTATTGTAGAGACCCACAGCATCATTTGGATTCATATGATAAATGGTAAGAAGCTGTATTGCTTTCCATACCAAAGAAGGAGTGATCTTCATTCCACTTGTCGCCACATGGTTCATGCACTCTTTGACAAGTCTGGCCTGTCTTTTCTTGAATCCTTCTTCCTTATAAATGGCATCCCCCACAAAATCATCTAAAAGAATAGGACCATGAGACAAATTTTTATAAGAAGAGTCTTCAGGTTTAAATTCCTTTATCAAGATGTCATTTTTGTACATGCGAACTGATTCTGCATTGGAAATGATGTAGGTATTGCCCCTATTGCATGCCGGATGCTCTCCTATATCCATGGAAGAAGAAAGTTCTAATACCACTTCCTCTTCTTCCTGTGCCGCATAGATAGATGCAGCAAATTTCGGATTTCTAAACATATCCATAACGCCGTGGTAGCAAATACGATCTCCACTTCCGAAATCCTTGTGAGTGTTGTAATCAAACATGCACCAGCCAAAGGATCCTGCGATATCTTCCTGGCCTGCAACAGCATCCAAGACATTGGCATGTCTTATCATATGCTCTCTTCTGTGCTCTTCCCAGTCAAACATCTTGGTAGGATACATATGTCCATTGTATTCTGTAATCAGATAAGCTTTCTCTACATCGGAAGTAACTTTTTCCTTCGGCTCACATCCAATATTGTCTCCGCTGTGTACGAAATCATTGTAGGTATATACATCCTCAAGCAAAGAGCTTTTTTTCATGGCTCGCACACCGCCAGTAGGTCTGGTGCCATCCAATTGATGAGCCAGTTCATTTGTCCTCTTGTAAAAAGCATCATTGTCCTGGGACTCATTGATACGCACACCCCAGATGATAATGGAAGGATGATTGCGATACTGGGTAATCATCTGTCTGACATTTTCCACTGCAATATCCTGCCAAGCCTCATCACCGATATGCTGCCAGCCCGGCATCTCGGTAAATACCAAAAGTCCTCGTCTGTCACACTCATCCATAAAGTAATGAGACTGAGGATAATGGGAAGTTCGAACTGCATTTACGGCAAGTTCTTCCTTTAAAATCCTGGCATCTTCTCGTTGCATGGATTCTGGCATGGCATATCCAACATAAGCATAGCTTTGATGGCGGTTAAGTCCACGAATCTTTACCTTGCGGCCATTTAGATAAAAGCCATCTTTTTTAAATACTGCCTCGCGAAATCCTACGGATGTGGTAATCTCATCTACAACTTCTCCAGTTGATAGCAGCTGCGTGGTCACTTCATAAAGCACCGGGCTTTCTATATCCCAAAGACTTACATCTGCAATCTGAGTTGAAAAAGAAAGAGATGCTTTCGGTGAATCCAAGACCACTTTTCCATTTACAAGCTGCCTTATACCAAGATTTCCTTTTTCAAAGGCTCTTTTTGCTTCTGCTGATAGACTAAGTTCGGTTTCTAGGATTCCATCAACACTATATGAAGCAATTTCTTCTTTTTTTAAATTTCTGGTATCTACCGGTGTCAAAAATGAAGGTTTCAA
>CAVIOJ010000191.1:0-7825 GCA_963644225.1 Lachnospiraceae bacterium
GCAAGATGCAGCAGATTTACAGTCTGTCCCCTTTGGCCACTCGGGAAACCACCCATACAAGACACAAGTGTCCTGACAAAAATTGATTATATCACAGGCAAAATTTTCAAGCAACAATTTTTTATAATCTTCGATATCAATCTAATGCCCCTGCTTTAGGACCACTCCACTCTCACCTTCCAAAGAAACCCTCACCATGCCATCTTTTACCTGATACTTTACAGGGTAGGTTGAGTATCCCTTTTCATTGGTGATAAAAGCCTGCTGCATCTTGCCATCCGTCACTTCCGCCAGATAGACAGGAAGCTCTGTTTCTACAGTTTTGTTGCCAGTATTGATGGCTACGATATAGGATTCCTCGTGGCAAAATCTTCCATAGCAGATAAAGTCCTTCATTCCCTTGATAAAAATCAAAGAACCTCTCCTTAGAGCCTTACTATACTTGTGTAAACTGATGGCCTCACGATGAAAATCCAAAAGGTCTTTGTCTTCTTTTCCCCAAGGATAAGTTCGTCGATTATCCGGATCGGTAAAACCACAGACTCCAGCTTCATCTCCATAATAAAGAGTCGGAGCTCCCGGCCAGGTCATCTGCATAAGAACAGCCAACTTGTAAGCAGCCACATCGATATCCTTTTGGGCCGCATCTGTGCCGAGCACTGCTGCTCGCCCTGCCATATGATTAGTCCTTGTCAAAAATCTCGAATGATCGTGATTGGACAATTGGTTCATGGATGTCTGTAAGGAAGGCCCACTAAATTTTGTCATGTAGTGGCGCATAGCCTCCTCAAACCTCTTGGCGTCTCCCTTTGCCTCTGGCTCGTAAGCATCACTATGTTTTTCCATTCCTGTGATAAAATAAGAGACCGGCTCCATAAATGCATCATAGTTCATCACCGTATCCCAGGCATCTCCCTGAAGCCAGGAAGAAGGATCTCCATAATGCTCCGCCAAAATAATGGCGTCAGGATTGGCTTCCTTGACAGCCTTCCTGAAATCTCTCCAGAACTGATGATTAAAGTCCCAGCTATGGCCCAAATCGGCCGCCACATCCAAGCGCCAACCATCAGCATTATAAGGAGGAGATACCCACTTTTTGCCTATATCAAGTATATACTGATAGAGTTTTTCGGAGCCCTCGTAATTAAGTTTTGGCAGGGTATCATGTCCCCACCATCCCTCGTATGTATAGTTGTTCGGCCAGCCATTTTTATTGGAAAAAGAAAAGTAATCCGCATATGGGCTCGCCTCAT
Organism: Lachnospiraceae bacterium; assembly: GCA_963644225.1. Classification (GTDB taxonomy): domain Bacteria; phylum Bacillota; class Clostridia; order Lachnospirales; family Lachnospiraceae; genus Pararoseburia. Next base: position 1,254 of record CAVIOJ010000191.1, read on the forward strand.
CCTCATAGGCTCCCGCTTCGTAGCCCTCTTCCTTTCGGTAGAGTCTCTCCCGGTTTAGCCACTTATTGAAAGATCCACAGTGATTGAATACGCCATCTAAGATGACGCGAATTCCCTTTGCGTGGGCTTCTGCCACAAAGTCTGCAAAAAATTGATTGGAAGCTTCCAAATTTGCCTTGGCTGTGACACGACAGCGATATCGACTGGCATTCTCGTTGCTTTTTTCATTTTCCAAAAGAAAATCACCTTCGTCCAAGACAATCTTGCCATAGTGAGGATCGATGGAATCATAGTCTGCGATATCGTATTTATGATTGGAAGGAGAGACAAACAGAGGATTAAAATAAATAACCTCGACACCCAATCCCTTTAGATAAGAGAGTTTTTGACGAACTCCCTCTAAGTCTCCGCCGTAAAATTCCGCCACACCAAAATCAGCATTTGGCACCTGATTCCAGTCCGAAACCTGGTGGCTCATGGTTTTTATATAAAAATATTCTCGGTCCAATACGTCGTTAGAAGGATCCCCATTTGCAAAACGATCCACCAGAATCTGATACATCACGGCGCCCTTGGCCCAGTCCGGAGTCTCAAATCCAGGGAAAATATGGAAAGCGTACTCATCTCGCTTTTGATCCGTCGTACCATATTTGTCCAAGTAGATATTCCCAGATTCACCCTCTATCAAAAAGCAATAAGAAAATGTCTCATCGGTCAGTGTAATCTTCGTCTTGAAGTAAGAAAAAGGCCCCTGCGTTTTTTCAAATGCCATGGCATAGCGCTTTTCATTGGTCAGCAAAAAAGCACTGGCCTTTGCACCAGCCTCAAGTCGCAGGCGAATAGTCACATCATCCCCCGGTTTTGCTTCCATGGGGCTTATATAATTTTCTGTTTCATCACTATAAATTGCTTTTGTATTCATGAAAACCTCATATACTTTTTTGCCTGGGAACAAAGTCACATCACCACAGAAAGTTTTTACTTTATAGGCAATTGCAAAAATATCCCATATAAAGTAAAAAAGACAGCTTCGCACGCTGTCTTTTTAGGAGAAGGTATTTTTACTATGGGGTTAGCAAAAATATTTATATAATGTATTGGGGGGTTTTTACGATAGTTATTATATAATGGGGCAACTGATAAGTGTTCACAAAGTTACCAAATTATACAATATCATTTTGTGCAAGTTGCACAATTTTACTCAATCTGCCCCGCTACAAACAATCCTTCAAACTCATCTCTGCCAATCTTTTCCTTTTCTAAAAGAAGCTCGGCACAAGCATGTAAAACAGCTTCGTTCTCTTTTATCAGCTCTTTCGCTTTTGCATAGCACTCCTCGACAATGCGTTTTACCTCAGAATCGATGGTACTTGCAATCTGCTCTCCATAAGCCCTGGTATGAGCTAAATCTCTGCCAATAAAGACTTCGTCCTCATCATTGTCATAATTGATTGGACCAAGTTCAGCGGAGAATCCATATTTTGTCACCATATCCTTGGCTGTCTGGGTGGCTTTCTTGATATCGGAAGAAGCTCCTGTCGTCACATCGTCAAAAATCAACTCTTCTGCCACACGGCCTCCAAGAGAGACTATAATATCCTGCAGCATCTTGCCCTTGGTATTAAACATCTCATCCTTTTCTGGAAGAGGCATGGTATATCCGGCCGCTCCCTGTCCAGTAGGAATGATAGAAACGGAATATACAGGACCTGCATCCGGAAGTACATGGAACAAAATAGCGTGTCCAGCTTCGTGGTAGGCAGTAATCTTTTTCTCTTTTTCCGTAATGATGCGACTCTTTTTCTCTGCACCGATTCCCACTTTTACAAAGGATTTCTTGATATCATCCTGGCAAATATAAGCACGATTTTCCTTGGCTGCAAGAATTGCCGCTTCGTTCAAAAGATTCTCCAAATCCGCCCCTGTAAAACCGGCGGTAGTCTGGGCAATCTGCTTGAGATCCACATCATCGCCTAAAGGCTTGTTCTTGGCATGTACATGGAGGATTTCCTCACGGCCACCAATATCCGGGCGACCTACGAATACCTTTCGATCAAATCGACCTGGACGCATAATGGCAGGATCAAGAATATCCACACGGTTGGTTGCAGCCATCACAATGATACCCTCGTTGACACCGAAACCGTCCATCTCTACAAGCATCTGGTTTAAGGTCTGCTCACGCTCATCGTGGCCACCGCCCATACCTGTACCGCGGCGTCTGGCAACTGCATCTATCTCGTCAATAAAGACAATACAAGGGGCATTCTTTTTTGCCTCTGCGAACAAATCACGGACACGAGAAGCACCCACGCCCACGAACATCTCTACGAAATCTGAACCTGAAATACTAAAGAATGGCACTCCCGCTTCTCCGGCAACAGCCTTGGCAAGAAGGGTCTTACCTGTTCCAGGAGGGCCCACCAAAATCAAACCTTTTGGAATTCTGGCTCCCACATTGGTATATTTTGCCGGATCCTTGAGGAAATCAACAATCTCCTCCAGTTCCTCTTTTTCCTCCTTGAGTCCAGCCACCTGATCAAAGCGAACTGGCATCTTGTCCTGAGTCGTCATGGTAGCACGGCTTTTTCCAAAATTCATCATCTTGGCATTGGCCCCGCCGCCACCCATGCGCTGGGCGTTGGTCATCATAACAAAAAGTACAAATACCACTGCTAGAACTATCAGCATAGGTAGCAGTGTCTCCATAAATCCGGAAGTCTGCACATCGCTGACGGAATAGTTTACATCAGCTTCCTGCAAAGCCTCCTCGATGGTAACTACATCAGATACATAAAGGACAAAGTCTCCACCAGCCTTGGTCGTATAGGATACAGATCCCGTCGGCACCTGCTCATTTTGATTGACCATAGCCGAAGTAATCTCGCCACTTTCCAAGGATTTTTGGAAATCGGCATAGGTAGTGCTAGAAGTCTCCTGGGTACCCGCAGCATACCAAATAAAAATAATAATGGCTAAAAGGGCCACATACAGCCCGAAGCCCGCTCTGTTTCTTTTCAACTTAATTCTCCTGTTTCTACCTTGATGGAATTATAATTCTACAATTCCGATATAAGGAAGATTTCTGTATTTTTGATCATAGTCGAGACCATAGCCAACTACGAATTCATCTGGAATGGTAAATCCAACATAGTCAACATCCACTTCTACTTCTCTGCGGTCTGGCTTGTCTAACATGGTGCACTTGCGCACACTTTTTGCTCCACGATCTGCAAAAACACCTTCGAGGAAATGCAAGGTATTTCCACTGTCGATGATATCCTCAACAATAATGATATTGCGTCCTTCTACTGGAATCTCCACATCGTTTTTAATTTTTACCACGCCTGTAGAAACTGTACCAGAACCATAGCTTGAAGTGGTCATAAAATCAATGGTAACTGGAACTGTAATACGCTTTGCAAGCTCGCAGGCAAAGAAAGAAGCTCCGCGCAAAATACATACCAAATATACGCTCTCGCCTTCGTAATCCTTGCTGATCTGAGCTCCCATTTCAGCAATTTTAGCAGCCAATTCTTCCTCCGGAATCATAACCTTAATTGTCTCGCTCATCTTTTTTCCTCCATCATTTGAATCTCTAATATTCTATTCGTGTGTTCATCTATCTTGTAATACTCGCTGATGCGGTATCCAATGACCCAAATCACATGATCTCCCTCGCACAAAAGGGGAATAGCATCTCTGTCCCAACGGGAAATTTTTTCATTGACAAAATAATCCTGCAAGGACTTGTGCCCTCCGGTGGAATTGACCGTCAGATAGTCGCCCCCTCTTCTATAGCGAAGAGAAAATTCATCCTTAATCTTATCATAGTCAAACCATTTCGTATAGGAATTTCGCGGAATTTCCAAGGATGAATCCCTATCCTTTAGACAAATTTTAAAATGCTTCTGCCCAAAATAAAATGTTACGGGCTTATCTTTTTTTAATTCTCTCTTTTTTATGCAAATTTCATGGTCAGCAGACGAACTTGCCTCGGCAGAGCTAAGCTTGATTCCGTCGAAAGAGCTTGCCTCGGTAGCGTCAAACATGAGTCCAGCAGAAAAACTTCCCTCATCAGCATCAAACATAAGTCCATCGGAAGAACTCCCCTCTGTTGAGCCATGCCAGAGTCCATCAGGTGAGCTCCCCTCGAGCGCACAAAGCAAAAGTCCATCATAATCCCTTCGTACCACATAGCCATATGGAATAGAGATGCTGCTTCCCGCTCGGGAAAAAATCAGATCATCGATGCCGCCTAGATGCTTTGATGTCAGATCTTTCCTGCTTCCAATCGTTCTTTCAAGCCATAAAAGAATCACTTCTTTTCGAAGAAATTCCGGTTCTTGCCGTAAGGCCTCTATAAGCAACTTTTTTGCGCCATCCAAGCTTTTATCACCTGGGTGAATTTCAACATTTTCCTTCGTCGCCAGGTCTAATATATTTTTTGCCTGCGAACGGATATAATCACCCACCTGTCCCAAATAAAGGGCTTCCTGATTTAGGTGACATCTGGCATTTTCATTTACTTTTTCCAATTCTGGTAAAATCAAATGGCGAATCCTGTTGCGATCATAGCTCGTATCCACATTGGTAGAATCCACCCTATAATCCTGCTGCAAATCAAACAGATACTCTTCAATCTCTCCTCGGCAGACCGCCATAAAGGGGCGAATAATACGATCTCTTTTTACCGGAATCCCACGCATTCCCCCAAGTCCTGTCCCCCTGGCCAGATGAAACAACAAGGTCTCCGCATTGTCATCACCGTGATGAGCCAGGGCAATATGCACCCTCTTTTTCGTTTCTTTTTCAAGTCTGGCGGCTTCATTTTCAAAAGCCTCATATCTAGCCGCTCTGGCCGCTTCCTCAAGGCCTTTTTTTGCAGCAATTTCCTTCTTTAGAAGATGTCCTACAGAAACCACACTAAGATCGACATCGCAGTCCTTGCAGAGTTTTTCCACAAAAGCCTGGTCCCAAAGACTTTCCTGCCCACGAATGCCATGTTCTATATGAATGGCGTAAATTGAAACATCAAGTTTTTCTTTTACATTTGAAAAAAAACGAAGCAGAGCCACAGAATCAGCTCCGCCAGAAACTGCAAGGAGGATAGCATCTTTCTCCTTACACAAATCATATTCTTTTATAAAATCACAAACCTTTTTTTCAAATGGGTGCATGGATTTCTCCTCTTAGAAAAAGACTTTCCCGGCATACTACCAAGAAAGTCCCTATATCTTTATTCCTTTTCACGGAAAATAATCTCATTGTCATAAACCAGGCCCAACTTGTCTTTGGCTACCTGTTCTTTGTATTCGTCCGACTGGATATATTGTTCTTGTTCTTCTAAATCCTCGGCCTTCTGCTGCTGTTCCTCCAATTCCTCCTGCTTGGACTGCTCCTGAGAAATCAAAGACTGGTTTTTCTGGTACAAAGTAACCATCTGCACCGACAAAACCAAAACAAGAAATGCCCCGATACAAATAAAAGAAATCTTACCCGGTGAACTTTTTCTTCTCTTCTTGTACTTTTTCTTCATCTATACTGCCTTCTTTCCTATCATCTTAACAATAGATGGATAGGTTGCCAATATCCTTTTTAAATATATCGGCAGTTTTTTTATATTTTTTAGCCTAAAGATAGCGGTAAAGTTCTTTTGCCTCTTCCTTTTTTGTGGTATCCACAATTGCTAAGACCTCTACCTTTACCGGATGATTGCCAAAGGCGATTTCAATAATATCTCCTACCTTTACCTTGGTAGACGCCTTGGCTTCCTTGCCATTTACCATGACACGGCCTCCGTCGCAGGCCTCATTGGCCACTGTGCGGCGTTTTATAAGTCTTGATACTTTTAAAAATTTATCTAAACGCATTTTTTCTCCCATAAATCGAAATTTTTTTTATTTCTTTTACAGATAAAAAGGCTCAAAACCGAAGTTTTGAGCCCAATGTTCATAAACAATATGAATTAGTTCATCATATCCTTTAATGCCTTACCAGCTTTGAACTTAGGAGCCTTAGAAGCAGGAATCTTCATCTCTGCGCCTGTCTGAGGGTTTCTACCTGTTCTAGCAGCTCTCTCAGATACTTCGAAAGTACCGAATCCAACTAACTGAATCTTCTCACCCTTTTTAAGTTCTTCAGCAACAACATCTGTGAATGCCTTTAATGCTGCTTCTGCATCCTTCTTTGAAAGATCTGCCTTGCTAGCCATAGCTGCAACTAATTCTGTTTTGTTCATATTAATTTTCCTCCTATGGAATCATTAAATTAGTAAGTCAGAAGGTCTCCCCTCCAAAACGACTTCAAAGTCATTTATAATGGTTTTAGCCTTTTTTGTCAAGGCAAAACGCCCATATTTACTAGTATTTCGGGGCTTTTTGCATTTTTCACAAAATTTATTTTTTTCTTTGTATAAGAATACTATGGACAAATTGCCATGCATTCATTATTTCAAAAGTTTTTAGTCTAACAAATTCGACAGCAAGCTTGATATGGTAGTCAGATAGTCCACTTCCGAGTCAGTTGAAGTACTTGATGAACTTGATCCAGAAGAAGAACTTCCGGACGAA